>NZ_JAGHQV010000100.1:0-5190 GCF_017744175.1 Thalassotalea sp. G20_0
AATAGCAAGGTCGAAACCTCGGGTGATAATGCATCCGCTGGCATTGGAGGGGGGTGGGTTGACGATGGAGGAGCGGTTGCCAACACCACGGCTGTGAATAGCAAGGTCGAAACCTCGGGTAAATTTGCACACGCCGGCATCGGGGTAGGGCTGGTTTCCGGAGAAGCAACGGTTGCCAACACGACTGCGGTGAACAGCACGGTCGAAACCTCGGGTGAACTTGCCGGCGCCGGCATCGGGGTGGGGGCGGTTTTCCGTCAAGGAAAGGTTGCCAACACCACGGCGGTGGACAGCACGGTCAAAACCTTGAGTACTGATGCACACGCCGGCATCGGGGTGGGGGCGGTTTTCCATCAAGGAAAGGTTGCCAACACCACGGCGGTGAACAGCACGGTCGAAACCAGGGGTTTTAAGTCAAACGCCGGCATCGGGGGGGGGCTGGTTACCGATTTAGGAACGGTTGCCAACACCACGGCGGTGAATAGCTATGTCATCATGAAAAAGGATTTTGGACCTGAATCCAATGAGCAGCTTCTTTGCCAAAAAGCTGACCCACGCGTGTTAACAGCCAATTGCGCTTCGGGAACTGAATTTCTGGATGATGCGTTGGATTTTTCGTACGGTGATGTTTGCCCGGTAAATGCCGCTACAGTGCCAACAACCGCATCGGCGTCAACTGCCGCTACAGAGTCAACAGCTGAGGCGGCGTTAGCTGCCGCTACAGCATCATCAGCCGCTACGACGGCGGGCATTACCATAGGTGCCCTTGTGGGATTGGGGATTGTCGGCTATTCAAGCTATCAATGGATTACCGGTTACCGGGATGGGGCGCGTGGCCAGGAGCTGGCGATGAAACCACTGACTCGTGGTAGAGAACTGGCTAGCGCTGCGGTCAACTCGGTATCACAGGGTATTCAGGGAACCAGAGAACGAATGAACAGGCAGAGTGTTCCTGCGCAGGAACCAGCCCATAAAATGAGCCAGGTAGTGACTGACAGAGTAACTGAGCTGGACAAACGTTTGTAACTTATTTATTCAGAAAGTCCCCTGTATTGGAGCCTTTAAAAAAGGCGACCATCACTGAACAGTCGCCTTTTCGCACCAGAATGTCAGAACGATCAGGCTGCTGCTGATTCTTCCTGTTTTCCCTCTACAGAGTTCGAAGCATAAGGGGGATGCCACAGGGATCGGTGATATCGCCGCTATTATCAAATATTTATTAGTCGAAGCAGTGGAAACTTCAACATTGTCAGACGAACCAGCAAAGAGCGAATGCGAGCGACATTGAGCAAGATCAAAGACTATCTCAACACTGTGTTGCCTAAAGTAAAAGTTCTTCATCCATGGCCGGAGCAACGGTTTGACGTTAAATACTCGAGGTAGGAGCCGTATGCGCTAGCAGTGCAAGTACGGATCTGCGCAGGGGGTGGCGGGTGACCGCCATTCCTACTGTGACCGACGAATTTTATAGATCAAATTCGCAGTTCTCTAGTTGTATGTGCTTCCTTTGGTTTTGTGTGCCGAAGCCCTGAAACTTTCTCCGATCATTATCCCCATTATGAGTTCTTACTGGCTTCTTTTCTCTTCCTTTTTCTCTTTTTTGGTTTATCTGTTTGCTCTTCTACATGTTCTTCGGCGGTAAAGTAACAGTCATCTGAGAATTGCCCTCCTTCATCGGCAGTAACGTATGCCTCATCTGCTGACACCTCGCCGCTGTTAAGTGACACAGAGCCATGGGCCTCTGGCGGGACGGCTAACCTTGTCTTTATTTGATCAATCACTATTTTCATTGAATTGTGGTTATCAAACTTGTTCACCGGGATTTCAATGACCTCAAATCCTAATTTTTGCAGCAGGGCGATTTTCAGTAAAGTCGAACCATTCCTGGTTTTGAAATCACCATCCACGTAATGAGAAGGTCCCTGAACGTCGATAACCATGCTGTAATCTGGCAGAAGCAGGTCAACCGGAGGTAATGAGTTCAGACTTTTTTCTTCTTCAATCTTCAAAGACGGAAGGCTTGATTGGAGTTGATTGTGGAAGGTGGATTGAGATTGAGAAATGGTTGTCCGGTAATGGGGGGTAACTGGACACGATCTCCCAAGCCAATTTGCGGCCATGGCAATGACGGTTCGACCCTCTGTATTGCCCGGGGATGTAATTTCCAGGCGAGAAAATAGTTCACCTATGTGCTTTTCAAGCGGGTTTTTATCATTGCTACCTGAGTCCAGATAAAATCTGGCACAGAATACCATGACTCCCCAGAGAGACATCGATATCTCTTGCTCAGAGAGTTGAGGGTTTTCACTGATTCTGTCCACAAGAGCATCGAACGTAGATTGAACCAGGTGCAGCTCAATGGCCTCACCCAGTTTCGCCACGGCCCACAGCAGGTTGGCGATATGCTGAGGTATAAAGAGGTCTTTCTCTTCTTTTGATTCGGCTTTGGCTGTCACATGGTACAACAGCGCGGCCAGGGCTTCTTTGAGCTTTGCTGTTTTCTCCAGCTCCAGCCCGTTGTCCACCAGTGTCACCACGGCCCACAGCAGGTTGACGGTAGCTTGAGTGTTGAAGTGGTCTTTCTCTTCTTTTGATCCGGCTTTGGCTTTCACAAGGGGCAACAGCGCGGCCACAGCCTCTTTGAGCTTCGGTGTTTTATCCAGCGCCAGCCCGTTGTCCACCAGTTTCGCCACCGCCCACAGCAGGTTGGCGATATTCTGAGGATTCAAGTGGTCCTTCTCTTTTTTTGATTCGGCTTTGGTTTTCACATGGGGCAACAGCGCAGCCACGGCGTCTCTGAGCTTCGGTGTCTTCTTCAGAGCCAGCCCATTGTCCACCAGTTTCGCCACCGCCCACAGCAGGTTGGCGATATGCTGAGAAATAAAGTGGTCTTTCTCTTCTTTTGATTCGGCTTTGGTTTTCACATGGTACAACAGCACGGCCACGGCCTCTTTGAGCTTCGGTGTCTTCTCCAGCGCCAGCCCGTTGTCCACCAGTGTCGCCAAGGCCCACAGCAGGTTGGCAGTACCTTGAGTGTTGAAGTGGTCTTGCTCTTCTTTTGATTTGGCTTTGGTTGTCACATGGCACAACAACGCGGCCATGGCCGCTTTGAGCTTCGGTGTCTTCTCCAGCGCCAGCCCGTTGTCCACCAGTTTCGCCACGGCCCACAGCAGGTTAGCGGTACCTTGAGTGTTGAAGTGGTCTTGCTCTTCTTTTGATTCGGCTTTGGTTTTCACATGGGGCAACAGCGCAGCCACGGCCTCTTTGAGCTTCGGTGTCTTCTCCAGCGCCAGCCCGTTGTCCACCAGTTTCGCCACAGCCCACAGCAGGTTGGCGATATGCTGAGGATTAAAGTGGTCCTTCTCTTCTTTTGATTCGGCTTTGGTTTTCACATGGCGCAAAAGTGCGGCCACGGCTTCTATAAGCTTCGGTGTCTTCTCCAGCGCCAGCCCGTTGTCCACCAGTTTCGTCACGGCCCACAGCAGGTTGGCGACTTCCTGTGGCTTGAAATGGTCTTTCTCTTCTTTTGATTCGGCTTTGGTTTTTACATGGGGCAACAGCGCGGCAACGGCTGCTTTTAGCCTCGGTGTCTTCTCCAGCGCCAGCCCGTTGTCCACCAGTTTCGCTTCGGCCCACAGCAGGTTGGTGATACCTTGTGCATCAATATCCCTGGCTTCGGGTTTTTTATTGCACTTTAGTATTACTTTATCAAGCAAAGTTGACAGTAAAGCCGCTTGAGTTTCCTTATCCCCCTCATTCATGTATTTATGAGGGGTAAAAACACCCGCTGAAGTAAATGAATGAAGCGTTGTCGTCAGGCTTTGCCAAGTCCACCCGGGTGTCGCTTTAAAATCATGCAACAATGGTATCAGTTGGCGTTGTTCACTATGATGTAAAGGGCGTTTTGACGCTGATGTGAATTGTTTAATTGAACTGGCAAATTGACCATGTTTTTTACCATCATACCGATCACCATAACGAGCAGATATCCTTACCAGCCAATCCATTTTTTCTTGTGTGATAAGAGCATTAAAATCATAAACAGGTTTTACTGAATGTTTTGGTGGATAGTGAGCAGAACATGCGTCAGAAGTATGATAAAATTCATTACGCATTGGGATAGAGGAGAGTGGAGTATTTGCCTGCCTGACTGTGCCATGCCTGTATCGCCCACTCCTTGCAGTATCGGCATGATTATCCGGTTGTTTATAATTATTACCTGATGTCGTGTATTTCCAACTTATACCAGCAGTGTCTCTATCCATAATTATATTTCATTAATTCATAAAAAATATAAAAAGTAGACTACTGTACTGTTTATAGTTCATCTTGCTGAAATGTCTATAAACTCTGGTTTGATTAGCGCTTAGCGTGCCGAGATAAATCGGCAAGATGTTAAGGGTGAAAGCCCCTGGAAAATCGGGGTCATATATGGTCCGCCCCGCATTGCGAGCATTCTTATTGGCAACTGCCACCGCTGATTTATTCTTGCCCCTGCGCTGGTCAAGCTCTTTAATCCAGTTATTACGTCGATCGTCGTGTTTATCGGCTACCCTGACAACGGTTCTGCCACCGGTTAGCAAAAGTTTGCAAGCTTCATTAGTTTTGGTTGGTACAAAACGCATGCTGGGGCGCTGCATTGCTTCACAGATAGCTTCAGCATCAGCAGCATCATTCTTGTTTGACTTTACGTATGGTTTTACGAACTGGGGAGCGATTATGCGAACGTTATGCCCAAGCTCAGTAAACGAAAAAAATAAGATGGAGTGGTCAAAACGCCTTTTGTCGTTAATGTTCATTGGTCATACAACCATTCAACTATAAAAATATCACGACACCTTCAACATAGGCATCGCGTACTCTTAAAAAAACATAACCCGGGAACCTTTACGTCACTGCATGGACGAATAAGGGAGTAGAAATGTTTTATGCACTTTCTAACGTACTGTTATGCATTACAACATCAAGAGTCCTGTTATGATTCAACAAGCCATCCAGCAACCCACTCAGAAACCCATTCAGCAATCAGTTTGTGACAGCGCTTCACAATGTTCAGGGAATGGCGTCGAACATTCCTGGCTCGGCCATGGCGTTGCTGTTGCTAAAGCATTTGCGAAATCATTGATTCCGATGGAAGATCCTCACTTCAGTATTGATCCCGATAAAGCACTGGAAGGTATTGGGCGACTG
>NZ_JAGHQV010000101.1:0-5112 GCF_017744175.1 Thalassotalea sp. G20_0
GAGAAATTGAGGATAAAAATTTCTGATTCTGAGGAGAATAGCGGGGCTATTTGACGAAGAAGCAGGAATTTTTAGACCAATTTATCGCAACCGCAGTAGGGCAGTCTATTCTCGGACAGCCTCCTAGAGACCAGTGCGCCAGTAACGCTCGGTCGAATAGTGGCAGGTTGCTGTGTAAAGACTAGGTGAAATACAACGCATTTTGGACGAAGATTTTTGACCTGATGACAACCATAATATCACGCCTGTGATCGGACGGTATACTGCATTTTTGCAGATTCTCTGCAGTGGCAAGGTAGGGTTTATTTCCTTTTCAGCAGAACCAGAACAGAACCGGTGCCACCTTCGGAAGGCGGGGCAGAACAAAATGCCAGAACATCCGGTATCTGTTTTAACCAGTGATTGGTATGGCTCTTTAACGTCGATTGTCGTTCTTTGCTGCGGTGAGACTTACCATGAATGATGCGCACACAGGTGAGCCCACGGTAGCGGGAAACCTGAATGAACTCATGGATAAGATCTCTGGCTTCATCAATCTTATAGCCATGCAGGTCCACTTGAAACTGAACCGGGATCATCCCCTGACGCAGTTGCCTGAGCCTTGTGGTCTGGATTCCGGGCTGAGAGTATTCAATAAACTGTTCAGGATCGACAGGCTCAATCCAGGCGTCAGAGAGTGCAGCACCAGAGGATGGCTTGTCCAGCTCGGCAGCTTTGCGGCGAGCCCTTAGAGTGCTTTCCGGAATATCTGAATTCGTTTTGCGATGGATGCCAGAATGCGTCTTGTTGCCTTTTCTGCCAACCAATGGTCGTACATCCCTCATGGCTTCCTGAAAGCTTTGCTCGTCATCTCGCTCTGGCATAAAAATGGCTACTTATCACTGAGTAAGGTGGTTAACAGTTAACCGGAAAGGTATTGTACTAATTGTGCATGTATCATCAAACCACTTGAGAGTAGTTTCTGATTGAGATGATTTGATTTGTTAAAGTGATTCATTGAGTCATCGAATTATTGAAGTTGGTACAAATGACAATGATTCTTATCTTGACCGCCATTTGATTGGATGGCGTGCCGCCCAAAAAACGAAAACCGGCACGGAGGGATACCGTCGCACAGGAACTCTGGAACCTGAAATACCCAAGAGGCCGCTTTATCATTTGGATGATGGCATCCATTTTAATGGCTTTTTCACCGATGGTGCGGATTACCGGCATCATGGCCACCAGAATAATGGTGGCGATCGCGGCAATAGAGATAGACCGAGTGACGCGCCGATGGGGGTAGAATTTCGTCCAGGCTGGTGGCTGTGGTTTCTTCAATTTGCCTGCGAGTAATCGGATCAGCCATACGACGCTTGAATTCAGGGTCGTCTTCCAGCTCGACACCCCGGCGCATAACTGTAGAGGGAGAGAATAATGGTTCCCAGACGGAATAGAAACACCAAGAATCGATGCCAGGGTGATATAGGCATCAATCCCACTCAGTTGTGTCAGATAGTAAACAACAGCAGCGGAGAGCGGGCTGGCGGTAATGGCCAGCTGAGAAGCAATAGATGCAGCAGCCATTGGTCGTTCAGGTCGGATTTTGTTCTTCAGGGCGATATCGCCAATGATCGGCATCACCGAGTAAACCGAATGGCCAGTACCCAGCATACAGGACCCATCTCTCAGGGAGGTGGATCAGCCTCCTAACCCTGCCACATGGGTACCGTACAGTCCCTGTACGGAATGACAACGGATTAAAGCAACCGGCACTTTTGCCATGCGGCTTCCCTTAGCACTGTGTCCTGTGAGGAGGGAAAACCAAGTCAAAAAAACTAAGGTTAACAGTGATAGGTAGTATTCTTACTGCTTGAAAGTCCGATTGTGTTTAGAGAATGGCTTTTCACCCCTGTTTCTTGCAGATGTCCTAAAACCAGCAGGAGTCGTTTCCATGCCCTTACAGCGTTCCGCTTCTCTCCAAAACCTCGTACAATACGGGTACGTTCATGAGTTGGCCAGCAGAGCAGCTCCCAAACAACCAAGCATTGCGCAAGCCGCTTTGCGTTTTGCCAATGTCCATACATCTTTAGGCTCTGGTAATATTGGGGTTGGTCATTTAAGTGCTATAAAACCCTGGACACCCAGCCTACCTGATGCAGATGAGGTCAATGACATCATCCATGCATCACGACAGAAAAGAAAAAAATACAACTTCGAAGAATATATCTCAGAAGTTAAAAAAGTTAAGGCGGGTAACTGTGGCGAAAAAAGCAATCTTGCTTGTTATTTTCTGTCACAACAACCCGGGCCACTGATTTACTACCGTGTTTCCCTCTGGCCGAATAGTCATTGCTTTGTGGTAATGGACCAGAAGCCCAGTGTAGAGGGGGTGTTCCCCGATAATTTTAACGATTGGAATGACCAAGCCGTAATTATTGATCCATGGGCCGGTATCTGTGCACCCGCAAGACACTACCCCGAACTCTGGCACATGAAGCTTGATACGATGGCCGCAGTGGGCATTGAGCTAAGAGCCCCTTCCCATGAAGAAGGCAATTGGCTGAAGGCTGATGTACCATATTGGAAAAACCTGCTGGGAAAAAATAAAAAATATGTGACCGCCAAACGCCCTCCGCTTCCATCCTGGTGTCGGTTGGTGTAGAGCCAGTCTATACCCGTCGCCTTTCAAATGATTACTTTGTTGGCGGCATTCATTCACCTTTAACGACCACCTTCAAATCGAAAGTTATGAGAAACTGTATTTGATTGAGCAGACAAAGTAGCAGTAGGTCTATGTACTGAATTGTTCAATTATTGAGTCCTGGGTTAGCCTGAGCTTTAAGCTGACACTCCTGCCGCCAATAATCGCTATGTACACATCTTCCCGGTTATCGATGAAAAACTATGAGCGATGTCACGTGATCCGTATGGTTCGTGATGTGGGAGGAGCAGAGTTGTGAGGCTCTGCCCTATCACGATTAGGTGCTCATTATGCAAATCATAAAAATGCAAAAAAGTAAGTAAGAGATTTCTAAATGGACTTGAATTCAAGTTGAAACCAAATTTTATTTTTTTGCTTTATTTGATTCTATTATAAAGGTTGCAGCTTGCTTACCAGCGACTTTTGCTTGTTCTCCATCACTGGAACTTTTGAAAGCCTTTTGGTAAGCATTCTGGTAAGCCTTTCCTATTTCGGACTGTGCCCAGGCTCGTTTGGCAGCCTTCCCCTTCTCGGACTGTCCGTAAGCCTTCCGGGAAGCCTTCCCTTTCTCGGATTGTTCGTAAGCTCGTCTGCGAGCTTTCCCTTTCCCGGACTGTTCGTAAGCTCGACTGGAAGCTTTCCCTTTCTCGGACTGACTGTAAGTTCGTTTGGTAGCCTTCCTTTTCTCGGACTGTCCGTAAGCTTTTTGGGAAGCCTTATACTTCTCGGACTTACGGTAAGCTTTCTGGTAAATCTTCTGGTAAGCCTTCCGTTGCTCTGACTGTTCTGAAGCCTTCCCTTTCTTGGACTGATCGTGGGCTGCTGCGGGCGTGGGGTGTAGGGGTTCACCAGAACCGGACAATTCAGGTGCTTTAAACTCAATAATTTTTGTTATAGCTTTCTTTTGTTTGTCTTTATTCAACGGACCAACAACAGCCATTGGACGTGATGATCGCTGAGAAAAATCAGCTAACGAATTTTCCTGGGGTAATTGCTGAGCTATTTGTTGAGAGTTTGTTGAGGTTAAATCTGTGGATGCAAAATCATTATCAACAGATTCACTGGCTGAATCACAACGTAAAATTTCATCAAGGTCTTCTGATGATAATTCAGGAGGCACTAATTCGTTTTCAGTGGATGGTAATTGAGAAATTGAAAAATCATTAATCGAACGTGGAGAAGATGGTGTGTTCTGACTTATTACTACCTCATTTAAATATCCGTGATTGAATGGACCCAGTATCTGCGTAGAATAGCCGACCATCCTTGGCTGTAAACTGGTAGCGCAACAAGGTGGTATAAAAGGTGTCTCTGCAGAATCCTGTAGACAGGAATCAACAGAAATGAACTTTGATTCTAAGTTAAGTCTATTCATTGAGCTATTGAACTATTGAAATATTGAATTACAGCTTAAGACCACTCTTTTTTATTAAAGTTTCTTCGTTACTCGACTTTAGAGTTCCCAAAGCCCCCTGTGTCAGCATAGTTGTCGCCTCGCCCGAATTTAGAAACCTAAACAAGGGGGCGGCCAATGAATGATCAATGGCCCGCTATTCAGAAGAGTTCAAAGAGTCCATCATTCAGAAGATGATGCCACCCAATAATGTGCCTGTTTCACAGCTGGTACTTGAGACTGGTATCTCTGATGTGACTCTGTACACTTGGCGAAAAAATGCTGTATCAAAAGGAGTGCCTGTGCCAGGCGATGGAAAAAATTCAGACCAGTGGAACGCGGAAAACAGAATAAAAAGGACACCCACTTTTTAAAAAGGAATAAAAAGGACACCCACTTTTAATAATAAAAAGGACACCCACTTTTTAAAGGAATAAAAAGGACACCCACTTTTTAAAAAGTGAAGAGAGTACGTCATTTATTCATTTTTTAAATGATAGTATTGATCATTGTAAGAATTTCTCATTCATACCAAACAGGAAGCGTAATAAAAAGGAGGAAATAAAAAGGACACCCACTTTTTAAAAAGGAAATAAAAAGGACACCCACTTTTTAATTAATAAAAAGGACACCCACTTTTTAAAAAGTGAAGAATAAAAAGGACACCCACTTTTTAAGGAATAAAAAGACCGAATAAAAAGCGAATAAAAAGGACACCCTTACACAGAATAAAAAGGACACCCACTTTTACTTTTAATAAAAAGGACACCCACTTTTTAAAAAGTGAAGAGAGTACGTCATTTATTCTTTTTTTAAATGATAGTATTGATCATCGTAAGAATTTCAAATTCATACCAAACAGGAAGCGTATAAAAAGCACTCAGCAACAGCCAGATAGAAGACACTATCAAGACAATATAAGAAAGAGCATTCAGAAAATTCTGGCCACATTAAAGTAAATGAAAATACGTTGATCAGGCAGGGTAGAGAGCACCGCTCACAGACATCCCATGAACCCAGCATTTTCCGGTGCTTT
>NZ_JAGHQV010000102.1:0-5095 GCF_017744175.1 Thalassotalea sp. G20_0
GAGCGGATTCCATCAGGGCCAGAGGCATTGAGACCTCACCCCAAAGGCCGGATATATGGAAGCATTACTCTTTAGTCATGATGGAAAACTTATCCTTGCAAAGCGGGGCGGACCATATATGACCCCGACTTCCCTCAACAACCGAGATGTCAGGCGCTTGAACGTCCACGGGAAGCTCGGGGGCCTTTATTCAAGATTCAAGACCTGTCACTGTTTTTTGGTCATCGCCGGGTATTCCAGAATATCTGCAAGCCAGTCAGACCGGTCATCATCAGTCCAGCTGATCAGTTTATTCAACCCAAGGGGATCTTTCCTTTTCTTCTCATAGGTTGTATGCCAATCAAGCAGTGTGACCGCATCGATACGGTGGCACATTTTGTCGATCACACTGGCTAATTGTATTGGCGTCATCTGGTCGCGATAAGGTTGCAGTATTTCAAGTTCTGTCTCCCCTAACACCTGAAAATGATCGAGGGTGGCCATCGCCGTTGCCAGGGTAACTTGTGGTCTGTGCAGGGAGTTATCAGTAACCGGCGGCGGTGGAATCAGAGATAATGGCTGAGTAATGGTTGCCTGATCAGCCATGTTTCTTGCATCAATCTCTGTCAGCCTTGCGCTAACTGCATTTTTAACACTATCCGGAACAATAGCCGCCTGCTGTTCAATGACCGGGGCGAGCGCCTGGCATAATTTGTCAGTTAACTGGCCATTTTTGGCATAGTAATCCAGTGACGTCCAGACCACGAGATTTAATGGCAGGCCTGACTTGATAACACTGAGAATAACACTGGGAGGCACTCTTTTTTGGTTCGCGGCTTTCTGGTTCGCGGCTTTTGGGTTTCCGGTTTTTTCGGTCTCACTGGCTCTTGCCCGCATGCGTGCCAGTCTCTCATCTAGCCTGACCACGCAGGGTTCTCGCGGGCCCCGGGACTTTTTATACCACCGTTCGGTGAATTCCGTTGCCGTGAAAAACATTTGCACCTGTGCCAATGACCAGTTATTAATCACAAAACCACTACCGGCGAGGCTGAATTCCGGTTTGGGCAGTACCACCGATCCACTACCAGACAACCTTCCACACAACACCGTCAGCTGTTGCTTCTCAAACTTATACTCTGGTGTCTGCTCAAGCTCAATCAGCATGGCGATTATAAAGTTCCATAGCCGTCTATTTCCCGGCATGGCGGCATCACCATTGATCACCACGCCTTTGCCATTCCTGCTGGCCACCTGCGATGAAAAGCAAAGATCCGGTATATGTTCATAGTCGTTCAGGTAATGATGTGCCAGCAGCAGCCCTTCCATCAGTAGCTCTTGTGCTTTTAACTTGAGGGTTTCGGCAGTGTTAGCCCGCCGGTCAATACAGGCATCCAGGAACCCTTGCATTTTTTTGGGTCCGAATGTCTGGTGTATCCGGTACAGTTGGCGGATGGTCGGCACAATGTCAAGGACGCTGTCGAGTTTTTCCCCATAGCCCGGGCGTTTCGCCTCTGGCTGTGACCAGAGAATCTCCAGCATCATTGCTTTACTTCGTGCCATCGTAAATTGCTGGTCAAGCTGTTCCCGAAGCGGCTTCAATGCATCCCATTGGACCTTGTCCGGGGCAGGGCTCAGCTTTGCGCACAGCACAATGTACGTCAGACATTCGCATTCAGGCAGCTGCGTCAGGGCAAACCTGACGGTATCCAGGGGAGCAGGAATAGAGAGCGCCTTCGTTAGCAACCGTCTATCCTGTTGGTCTTCATTATGCCTTGACAGCCAGAAACGCACGCCTGCTCCGCCATGGTTAAAGAGCATCGGCAGCAACGATGTCAGCGCAGAGAGCACCTGGCTTCTGTCATTTTGACGAGCATTTGTGAAAGACGTCAGGTATTGTTCAAATTCCGCAACATTCATACGCCACTTGTTGGGAGCAGAACAGAACAGTGCCAGGACTTTCATCTGTTGCTCTTCTGCCCGCTCATGATCCGGCTCATTATCCGAGTCACTGAAGTCGTCGTCACTGTCTATGGAATACTCTGGAAGATCGGGAAGATATCGGCGAAGTGCCCGCTCATTGGCAGTCAGCAGGCGTGGTTCGGGCAGTCCGGAACTTATAAACACTCGGCTGGCGATCTGCAGACAACGTTTTTTGTTTTCCCGGGGTAGCCACCGAATAAACGCGCTTGTGTGCGCCTCAGTGGGGAAGCCTTTGTCGCTATTCATGGAAGCAATGGGCGTAAGCAGCTCCCGGTCGATGGGATTGTCCTGGACAGCCTCGTCACATCCCTGCCAGTCCTGTCTCAGACAAGGCATAGACATAAACGCTGCCACTTGCGCATTTGCAGGGAAGCCTTTGCCATGATTCATAGAGGTAATGTGCATGAGCAGCGCCCGGTCGATTGCCTTGTCTTGAACAGCCTCGTCGCCCCCGGGCTGCCAGCCCTGTCTCAGGCAAGGTATGGTCATAAAGGCCTCCACTTGCGCCTTTGTGGGGAAGCCTTTGCAACTATTCATGGAAGCAATGCGCTTGATCAGCTCCCGGTCGATTGGCTTGTCTTGAACCGCCTCGTCGCGGCCCTGCCAGTCCTCTTTCAGGCACGGCATAGACATAAAAGCTGCCACTTGCTCTCTTGTCGGGAAGCCTTTGCAATGATTCATAGAGGCAATGTGCATGAGTAGCACCCGGTCGATTGGCTTGTCTTGAACCGCCTCGTCGCGGCCCTGCCAGTCCTCTTTCAGGCACGGCATAGTCATAAAAGCTGCCACTTGCTCTCTTGTCGGGAAGCCCCTGGTACTATTCATGGAGGCAATGTGCATGAGCAGCACTCGATCGACGGGATTATCTTGAACAGCCTCATCGCCCCCGGGCTGCCAGCCCTCTTTCAGGCACGGCATAGTCATAAAAGCTGCCACTTGCTCCTTTCTCGGGAACCCTTTGCCATTGTGCATGGAGGAAATGTGTATGAGCAGCTCCCGGTCGATCGGCTCACCTTGAACAGCCTCATCGCCCCCGGGCTGCCAGCCCTGTTTCAGGCAAGGTATGGACATAAAAATTGCCACTCCCTTCCTTGACGGGAAGCCCTTGCCATTGCGCATGGAAGCAATCTGTTTCAAGAAAGGCTGACTGGCAATAAACCTGATCACTTCCTCACTTTGTTCTGTAAAGTCCTTTATCTGATACTTCAGGTTCAGCATGCTGGTGAGACAGCCGGTGTTTTTAATTTGATTCGTATTGACCGCCGAAAAAAAGGCAGAGGCTTTGGCAAAATAGGTTGAGAAAAGCTCAGGCGTTTTAGTAATGCTATATAATTTCAATTTGGCAAAAAGGGTAGAAAAAGGCGGCTTGCTTCTGTTTTTAGATAATTCAATCTGCCTCTCACCGAGGAGTTTCAGCAGTTTTTCGGCATTTTGGACGACTCTTTTCAAATCATGTTTCAAATCATGTTTCAAATCATGCCTGGTTTCCAGATTCTCATTAGTCAAGTGTTCCCGTAATGCTTCCTGATGCTCTGGAAGAAACTTTGAGAGAACCTCAGCGGGGATTTCTGCTGGCTCTTCATCCTCCATTGGTTCAATATTATCCGGCACCGGTGCCGGGGCGGTCTCACTGGTGGTAGAAAGAATATTCCCACTTGTGGGCCGTGTTTTTTCTGGTGGCGGCACGAATACAGCCACCGACAGAGACTCTGTGCGGGCCGTTACCACCGGTTCTATCTCCATTGGCTCTTGTGCGGGCTGTTCCCTGAAGACCACACGCCCACCGTCATGAACACGCCTTAGCTTTATCGAAGGAGCAAGCGGTTGCTCAGGGGGCTGTTGATGCTTCGTCAAGATGATGGCTGCACTGGTCGTCTGTGCAACCTGATAACCCCTCCTGCTGCGCTTTCTTTTTTGTCTTTGAGATCCATGGTTTGCCGGAGTCCCGTTGCCCGTAAGTAGAGGTACAACATAATCTGCCGGGGGGGTTGGCATGAAGATTCTCTTTGACTATTTAATTGTCCGGTAATTACGGCAGTTAAGATCAGTGTGAGAACGCCCTGTTCGCCTGGCGCTGGCCAGATGGCATCCAATGCCCGAAATGTGGCTCCCGCAGTTTCTGCAAGCTTCATCAAAAAGCTGAATTCCAGTGCAATTGCTGTCGGTGCCAAACCTCGCTTACCCAGCAACACCATCTTTGACTCGAAGTGGTAATCAGGAAAGACTTTCACCACAGAGGCACAAAGGAAGAAAAAAGCAAACTTTTCTTTGTGCCTCTGTGCCTTTGTGGTTCAAAGCTTTTATGCTTTTTGTGACGGTCTCCTTCGCGGGGATGACGGCTATATGGCTATCAACGCTTGGCTGCACTAGGAGGCTGTCCGAGAATAGCGCCCGTAGCGAGGATGGCAGAAAATTTCCGACTTTTTAGACCAATTTGCTGCCACCGCAGTAGGGCAGTCTATTCTCGGACAGCCTCCTAGCCAGTTCTCAACATCAACAACACCAGTTAAGTGGTTTCATCGCCAGCTGCGCACCACGCAACCCCTGCCGGTAACCGGTAATCAAGTGATAGGCTATATAGCCGCCGGCAACCACCAATCCGCCCCCTGCCACTGAAAGGAAAAGTACGGGAATTTCTACCGGGCAATCATTATCGAGCGAACGAGAGAACGGTTCCATGTATTCTCTCTTGACAGTGCAATCGGGTGCTAATACACGTGGGTCTGCTCTTTGGCAAAGATCCGGAGGATTGGAGAGAGATACACTACCCTTTGGCTTGCCATTGACAAGGGTTCTCAACGCTTTGGTGTCGCCAACAATTCTTCCCCCTTCTACCGTCCCTGCCCCGATGCCGTCTGCTTTATTAGACGGGGCTTTGACCTCGCAGTCCACCGCCGCGGTGTTGCCAACTTTACCACCCGTTAGGACATACCCCCCCCCGATGGCACCGAGGCCTCCACTATTGACCTTGCAGTTCACCGCTGTAGTGTTGCCAAGCGTTCCTTTAACCCGCCCCCCCCCGATGCCGGCATATGCCCAGCGATCTCTGGTTTCTACCCTGCTGTACAATGCCGTAATGCTTCCAACCTTTCCCTCTTCTAAATTCCCCGCCCCGATGCCGGCATGTGCCCAGGAT
>NZ_JAGHQV010000103.1:0-4932 GCF_017744175.1 Thalassotalea sp. G20_0
GGTTGTCACATGAGGCAGCAGGGTGGTGACAGTCTCTTTGAGTTTCGGTGTCTTCTCCAGCTCCAACCCGTTATCCACCAGTTTCGCCACGGCCCACAGCAGGTTGGCGGTAGCTTGAGCGTTCAAGCGGCCTTTCTCTTCTTTTGATTCCGCTTTGGTTTTCACATGGGGCAACAGCGCGGCCACGGCCTCTTTCAGCTTCGGTGTCTTCTCCAACTCCAGCCCGTTGTCCACCAGTTTCGCTACCGCCCACAGCAGGTTGGTGATTCCCTGTGGCTTGAAGTCGTCTTTCTCTTCTTTTGATTCGGCCTTGGTTTTCACATGAGGCAACAGCGAGGTCACGGCCTCTTTGAGCTGCACTGTCTTCTCCAGCTCCAGCCCATGATCCGCCAGTTTCGCCACGGCCCACAGCAGGTTGACGATATGCTGAGGAATAAAGAGGCCTTTATCTTCTTTTGATTCAGCCTTGTTTTTCACACGGGACAACAGCGCGGCCAGAGCCTCTTTGAGCTGCGCTGTCTTCTTCAGCTCCAACCCGTTATCCAAAAGTTTCGCCAGGGCCCACAGCAGGTTCGTTATAGCCTGGGTGTTGAAGTGGTCTTTCTCTTCTTTTGCTTCGGCTTTGGTTTTCACCCGGGGCAACAGCGCAACCACGGCCTCTTTCAGCTTCGGCGTTTTTTCCAGCTCCAGCCCATTGTCCACCAGTTTCGCCACGGCCCAATATAGATTAGCGACTTCCTGTGCCTTGAAGTGGTCTTTCTCTTCTTTTGCTTCGGCTTTGGTTTTCACTTGGGATAGCAGCGCAGCCAAGGCCTCTTTGAGCTTCGGTGTCTTCTCCAACTCCAGCCCGTTGTCCACCAATTTCGCCACAGCCCACAGCAGGTTGGCGATATGCTGGGCATTAAAATAGTCTTTCTCTGCTTTTGATTCGGCTTTGGTTTTTACCTGGGGCAACAGCGCGACCACGGCCTCTTTCAGCTGCGCTGTCTTCTCCAGCGCCAGCCCGTTGTCCACCAATTTCGCCACAGCCCACAGCAGGTTCGCGACTTCCTGTGGCTTGACGTGGTCTTTCTCTTCTTTTGATCCGGCTTTGTTTTTTACCTGGGGCAACAGTGCGGCCACGGCCTCTTTCAGCTGCGCTGTCTTCTCCAGCGCCAGCCCGTTGTCCACCAATTTCGCCACAGCCCACAGCAGGTTCGTGACTTCCTGTGGCTTGAAGTGGTCTTTCTCTTCTTTTGATTCGGCTTTGGTTTTCAAATGTGGCAACATCGCCACCACGGCTTCTTTGAGCTTCGCTGTCTTCGCAAGCTCCAGCCCGTTGTCCACCAGTTTCGCCAGGGCCCACAGCAGGTTGCTGATACCTTGTGCATCAATATCACTGGCTGCGTTTTTTTGGTTGCACTTACGTATTACTGTATCTAGTAAAGTTGACAGTAAAGATGCTTGAGTTTCCTTAACCCCTTCCTCCAGGTATTGATGAGGGGTAAAAACACCCGCTGACGTCAATGAATGAAGCGTTGTCGTCAGACCTCGCCAAGCCCACCCGGGTGTCGTTTTAAAATCGTGCAACAATGGTATCAATTGGCGTTGTTCACTATGATTTAAAGGTCGTTTCAAAGCGGATGTGTATTGTTTAATTGAAGTGGCAAATTGACTGTGTTTTTTTCCATCATAGTAATCACCGTGACGAGCAGATAGCCTCACCAGCCAATCCATTTTTTCTTGTGTGATGAGAGCATTAAAACCATGAACAGGTTTTATGGAATGTCCCCGGGGATGGTTAGCAGAGCAGGCGTCAGAAGCAGGATGACATTGATTACGCTTCTGGATATAGGACGATGGCACATTCACCTTTCTGACTGTGCCATGCCTGTATTGCCTACTACCTGAAGCACTGGCCTGAACGTCTGGTTGTTTGTAATCATTACCTGAAGTTGTGTATTTCCAACTTATACCAGCACCGCCTCTGTCCATAATTATATTTCATTAATTCATGTAAAATATAAAAAATAGACTATTCTACGGCATCAGCAGGCAGCAGTTTTTACTGGCCTTTTTCTCTTCCTTTTTCTTTTTTTGGGCTTTTTTATTTGCTCTTCTAAATATTCTTCGGCGGTAAAATAACAGTCATCTGAACATTGCCCTCCATCATCGGCAGTAAAATATGCCTCATCTGCCGCCCACTCGCCGCTGTTAATTGACACAGAGCCATGGGCCTCTGGCGGGACAGCTAACTTTGCCTTTATTTGCTCAATAACCGTTTTCATTGAATTCTGGTTATCAAGCTTGTTCACCGGGATTTCAATAACTTCAAATCCTAATTTCTGCAGCAGGGCGATTTTCAGCAACGTTGAGCCATTCCTGGTTTTGAAATCACCACTGACGTAATGAGAAGGTCCCTGAATGTCGATAACCATGTTGTAATCTGGCAGTAGCAGGTCAACCGGAGGTAATGAGTTGAGACTCTTTTCTTCTTTTATCGTCAAAGACGGCAGGCTTGATTGGAGTTGATCGCGGAAAGTGGATTGTAATTCTGAAATGACTATCTGGTAATGGGGGACCACTGGACACGCCCTGCCAAGCCAGCTTGCGGCCATGGCAATAATCGATTGATCCTCGATATTGCCTAAGGATGTATTTCCCAGGCGAGAAAATAGTTCACCTATGTGCTTTTCAAGCGGATTTTTTTTATTGCTACCAGAGTCCAGATAAACTCTGGCACAGAATACCATGACTCCCCAGAGAGACAGCGATATATCTAGCTGAGAGAGTTGAGGGTTTTTACTGATTCTGCCAACAAGAAAATCGAACGTAGATTTAATCAGGTTCGGCTCAATGGCCTCACCCAGTTTCGCCAGGGCCCACAGCAGATGGATAGTACCTTTAGTAATGAAGTGACTTCTCTCTTCTTTTGATTCGGCTTTGGTTTTCACATGGTACAACAGCGCGGCCAGGGCCTCTTTGAGCTTTGCTGTCTTCTCCAGCTCGAGCCCGTTGTCCAGCAGTTTCGCCACAGCCCACAACAGGTTGCAGACTTCCTGTGGCTTGAAGTGGTCTTTCTCTTCTTTTGATTCGACTTTGTTTTGCACACAGGGCAACAGCGCGACCACGGCTCCTTTGAGCTGCATTGTCTTCTTCAGCTCCAACCCGTTATCCACAAGTTTCGCCACGGCCCACAGCAGGTTAGCGACTTCCTGCGGGTTGAAGTGGTCTTTCTCTTCTTTTGATTCGGCTTTGGTTTTCACCCAGGGCAACAGTGCGGCCACGACCTTATTGAGCTTCGGTGTGTTCTCCAGCCCCAGCCCGTTGTCCACCAGTTTCGCCAGCGCCCACAGCAGGTTGGCGACTCCCTGTGATTTGAAGTGGTCTTTCTGTTCTTTTGATTCGGCTTTGCTCTTCACATGAGGCAGCAGGGTGGTCACAGTCTCTTTGAGTTTCGGTGTCTTCTCCAGCTCCAGCCCGTTGTCCACCAGTTTCGCCACAGCCCACAGAAGGTTGGCGATATGCTGGGGAATAAAGTGGTCTTTCTCTTCTTTTGATTCGGCTTTGGTTGTCACATGAGGCAGCAGGGTGGTCACAGTCTCTTTGAGTTTCGGTGTCTTCTCCAGCTCCAGCCCGTTATCCACCAGTTTCGCCACGGCCCACAGCAGGTTGGCGGTAGCTTGAGCATTCAAGCGGCCTTTCTCTTCTTTTGATTCGGCTTTGGTTTTCACCTGGGGCAACAGCGCGGCGACGGCCTCTTTCAGCTTCGGTGTCTTCTCCAACTCCAGCCCATTGTCCACCAGTTTCGCTACCGCCCACAGCAGGTTGGCGATTCCCTGTGGCTTGAAGTCGTCTTTCTCTTCTTTTGATTCGGCCTTGGTTTTCACATAAGGCAACAGCGAGGTCACGGCCTCTTTGAGCTGCACTGTCTTCTCCAGCTCCAGCCCGTGATCCACCAGTTTCGCCACGGCCCACAGCAGGTTGACGATATGCTGAGGAATAAAGAGGCCTTTATCTTCTTTTGATTCAGCCTTGTTTTGCACACGGGACAACAGCGCGGCCAGAGCCTCTTTGAGTTGCGCTGTCTTCTTCAGCTCCAACCCGTTATCCACAAGTTTCGCCAGGGCCCACAGCAGGTTCGTTGTAGCCTGGGTGTTGAAGCGGTCTTTCTCCTCTTTTGATTCGGCTTTGGTTTTCACATGGGGCAACAGCGCGACCACGGCCTCTTTCAGCTTCGGCGTTTTTTCCAGCTCCAGCCCATTGTCCACCAGTTTCGCCACGGCCCACAGCAGGTTGGCGATATGCTGGGCATTAAAGTGGTCTTTCTCTGCTTTTGATTCGGCTTTGGTTTTTACCTGGGGCAACAGCGCGGCTACGGCCTCTTTCAGCTGCGCTGTCTTCCCCAGAGCCAGCCCGTTGTCCACCAATTTCACCACAGCCCACAGCAGGTTCGCGACTTCCTGTGGCTTGAAGTGGTCTTTCTCTTCTTTTGATTCAGCTTTGGTTTTCACCCAGGGCAACAGCGCGACCACGGCCTCTTTCAGCTTCGGTGTTTTCTCAAGCTCCAGCCCATTGCCCACCAGTTTTGCCAAGGCCCACAGCAGGTTGCTGATACCTTGTACATCAATATCCCTGGCTTCATTTTTTTGGTTGCACTTAAGTATTACTGCATCAAGTAAATTTGACAGTAAAGCGGCTTGAGTTTCTCTATTCCCCTTATTCATGTATTTATGAGGGATCAAAACATCCGCTGAAGTAAATGAATGAAGCGTTGTTGTCAGGCTTCGCCAGGTCCACCCGGGTGTCACTTTAAAATCGTGCAACAATGGTATCAGTTGGCGTTGTTCACTATGATTTAATGGTCGTTTTTCCCTTGATGTGTATTGTTTGATTGAACAGGCAAATTGACTGTGTGTTTTACCATCATAGTGATCACCATAACGAGCAGAT
>NZ_JAGHQV010000104.1:0-4899 GCF_017744175.1 Thalassotalea sp. G20_0
TTTTTCGGGCGGTCGTCATGTCATTTTTTTTGGTTGCTGGGTAGATTTCCTTAATGCCCTTAAGAGGCTCCAGAAGAAAAATAGACAGTGTGGCCGATTAGTCAAATTTTTGGGTGTCCTTTATTTCAGGATAAAAATTCGGTTTTGTGAGGTGAATAGCGGAGCTATTTGCCGAACAAAAGCGGATTTCTAGACTAATTTGCTGCCGCCGCAGCAGGGCAGCCTATTCTCGCACAGCCTCCTGGGCAGCCCGATCCATTTCTACCCAAGTCCTTCGGGCAATAAAGTATGCCACGGGTTCTGATAAATTTATGGAACCTTTCGATCCGGTAACTGTCAAAAAATTTAATTTGCCTTTGCCTTAACTACAATTTATCACTGTTCAATATCCCAGGGAGGTCCAAACCAATGGATGTACATATTCATACCCTCAACAGATTGTCCATTCCACTGGATTTCAAATATGGCTGTCAGCAGCCGGATAAATTGAAATTTCTGAGTCCTGAAGGAAAAAAATTTATTAAAAACTTGCAACAGCAAGGAAAAACCACCCCAGAGATTGATAGACAATTCGCACTCAAAATGGACAACCCGGAATGTTTTAATCTGCTTGTCAATAATGTCCCACCAATGGCTGAGCGTATCGGCCGAACCGTCACTGGCCACCGGGTAACTGCATCATCGCAAGAGCCCCATGTGCTGCTTATGCAGGAGTTGACCGGCCATGACCGTGAACCCATGGAAAAAGCTCTCAGGGAATACGAATACCGCCTGATCCAGTTTGAGCCTCACCAGAGTGAGTCACGAAAAAAACGGCACCATGATCTGCTTCACGGCACTGCCATATTCCTGTGCGATCCGAAAAATGCCCTTGAGGTGATCGCCAAAGGTTCATTACCCGTGAGCAAAAAGGATGTTGAAGAAAATTCCCATCTGCCAGAAGACTCAGAAGAAATTAAAAACAAAATTGCCAACAAGATTACCGGCAGAAAGGTAGCCACCTGTGTATTCAAACTCAAAGGCACCCATCTTGCCTTTTCTGCTGGGTCCGAGCACTTGGTGGGTTTTGATCGAGATGCACCAAGGGGCCCTGAAATGGATGCTTCCAGGCTACTCGGCGTAATACAGCATGAGAGCCATTTGAAGCAACAGATGGCATTTGTCCAGAAGGTTGAAGCTGAACACAGCGTCAAGGTCGTTGCCATGGTTTCCGGTGGAGATTTCAATGAAGACGACCGCTTTGCCAATCGTACCTGCGAGCAGACCAGTAGTCAGGTTCCAGATGATCTTTACCGTTTAAAAATATCTTCTGACTCCGGTTTCTTACCACCACAGAACCCCAGAGATCAGGAACCCTGCAAACTGATTTCAGAACCGGGTAAGAATACCCAGATAGATTTTTTAACCTTGCGTAGTGACGAAGAGATACAGTGTAAGCTTGAAAATAATTTTAACGGCTTCAAGGATCAGATGGATGGAGACCCCAACTACCCCTCTGACCATATCCTGATATCTGCAGATCTCACTATTCCTGAGTTGGCTCAGCCAAGCCAGCCGTAGGAGCTGCCTGTTAACTTCAGCAGCCCCGCGATGGTGAAGCCCGTTTGACCACAACATGAAGAGTGCGCACTTATTTTGCAACTTAGCCCGGATATTTCATAAACATGCTCCCGTTCTCGCTTGTCCTTTGCCGCTCTAAGGGAGTTTTGTTCAAATCGGGTAAGGGCTGGTCTTTCTCCAGCCCTCCCCACAGCACCCGGCATGCGGGTCCGCACCGGGCGGTTCAACGATGATGGTGAAACCTGATCCATAAGTCTTTCAATGAAACAAGCCCAATTTTCGCGAGGTAACTGTTATTCAGTGCCTGTTGTACCGCATAGGTTTTACTCAGACGGTAATACCCTTTGCTGCTGGCTGCGATCTTGGCGGCGTTCACTTTATCAACGCCTAACCTGACCAGATTATTGAAACGGGTTTTCGGCTTGCGCCATTGCTTCAGAAAGCAGCAACGGATTCGCCGACGTATCCATTGATCCAGCAGGGGAATTGGTCGGTAATATTCCGATAACCGGAAATAGCCCATCCAACCCCGGATATATTGTGCCAATTTGCGTAACCGATGTTGCATTGAGACACCCCAGCGACGACTGGTCAACTTGAGTATCCTGTATTTGAATCGGTCCAGACACTTCTGGACCCAGCGAACTTTCTTCCCTGTGAAGGTGAAACTCAGGAATTCGCTTTCTGTTGCTTTCACAACCTTCTCATCATAAAGAGCTTTTCCGGGAGTTAATCTTCAGTTTCAATTTGCGTTCAATGAATTGGGTAATGCTGTGCATCACCCGATCCCCTGCACGCTGACTTTTGACGAGAATAACGAAGTCATCACACTCTCCTACAAAAGAGCCTTGCGAAGCAATGCCCTCGATATTCAAGCTCCTTGTCAAGTTCGTCGAGGACCACATTAGACAGCAAGGGTGATAAAGGCCCACCCTGTGGCATGCCAACCTTGGTCGGGTAGACATTACCATCAATCATGACACCGGAGCGCAGGTAGCGACCAATCAGTTTCAGAAGGCGTTTGTCGTTGATCTTACGGGAGACCCTCGACATTAAAACGTCGTGATTAACCGTATGACCGCCATGGAAGGTGGGAAGTCTGGTTTTGCAGGAGCAAAAACCAGCCAAAGAATTTACTCAGATCAACGTCAACGGCGTAATGCAGCCCCCTGTTGATCAGCTGCTTAACCTGACAGACTCCGTCGTGTGCTGACCGTCCCGGTCGGTAGCCAAAGCTGTTTGGTGAGAATCCCGGATCAAAGAAAGGGGTCAGCACCTGCACAATGGCCTGCTGTATAACCCTGTCCATCACGGTTGGGGTTCCCAGCAAGAGCGAAATCTCAAACATCTATGGCGGCATTATGGAGGCCGTGACGAACTGTGCACAACATGCCTATCTTCAAGAAGAGTCCAGTCTGGACTTCTCCCTGCTGGGTAAGAGATGGTGGATGCTTATTGCCAAGGATCCGGAACATAAAATTCATATTTTAGTCTGCGATCCAGGTGTTGGTATTCCTGTATCATTTCCTAAAACCAGCAAAGCTCGATTTAAACAGTTCCTGGTGAGTCTTGGTAACCAGCCCCCTAGAGATAAAGATGTCATCGAGGAAGCGATGAAATACGCAGCCACTCGCACCAGAGAGGCGAACAGAGGGAAAGGTTTGGCAGATTTTAAGAAACCTTTCAATAATATAGCGGGAAGTAGGCTGCATGTATTAAGCAACCGGGGAACGTACATCTACAAGCCAAATGGGAATGCCGATGGTTTTGACTCCAGAAACTCTTTGGATGGCACCCTGATCGGATGGGTTATCCCTGCGAAAGAAATTACAAACGCTTCAATGGAATAAGACTATGAGCGAGAAAATTGCTGAATTCGATATCGGTATCGATTTTAACGCATTCCCTGGTGGACGCTTTATCGCTGATGGCCCTGCCAGTGGCGAAGAATTTCGTGACCAACACCTGGCCAGGCTGGTTGCTGAGAACGACAAGGTTGTGATCTACTTCGACAACGCCATGGGCTACGGTTCCTCCTTTCTTGAAGAGGCCTTTGGCGGTCTGGTTCGCAAAAAAATCATAGCGCGTGAAGAACTGCTGAAAAAACTGGATTTACGCACGGAGCAGGACAGCGTAAAAAACAGTGTGATTGAGTACATTAAAAAAGCATGAGTATTGATTGCCAGCTTGTCCTTACCCAGATAATGTCTCTATTGAATTTTTTTGGACTTGTTAAGTTTGAATTTGCCCTAAACCCGTTCAATATTCTTCTCGTTCTCCTTGGCTGGTGGTACGTGCGGCATAATGGTCGCTATTTCGCCAACCGCACCGAACTGAAGTCGAGTATCAAAGATTCTCAGACCTTGCTGAAAGACCTTGAAGATCTAGCTCGTCGCTATTGGGAGTCTGAATTACCCGAGGGCGTGGCAAGAAGTAAGGACTGCATCGACATCTTGATTGGTCTGACCCGTTTAGAACACCACCTCAAGCTGTTGAGCCTGCGTAAGCTGGATATTGATTCATCGTGCCTGGTTCGTGATCTGAGATCCAAACTCACCGGCGATCATTTTGCACAGACCGACAAGCCGGTCCTCAATGCCGACCACAAGAAGATGCTGGCTATCTCCCAAGAAACCAACCGAATCTACGCACTGCTGGATGAAAAGTTCGAGCAAAAATTCAGTTCACCTCTGCCTGTATCTTTATTTAATCGTCTGAAATCACGCATTACTGGCCAGCAGAAATCCTGACTATTCGGCCGAAAATTCCCCTTTCTATGTCTTTGAAAAGTTATTCACCATGGATCACACCGTACATAACAAACTGGTTTCCTTTATCTGGTCAATGGCTGACGACTGCCTGCGGGATGTCTATGTGCACGGCAAATACCGCGATGTCATCCTGCCCATGGTGGTACTTCGACGGCTGGATGCCCTCGGCTTTTGTTCAAGAACCTTATTCAGGTGATTCTTGATGGACTGTTTCAATGTCTCCTTTTTGCTCTCGGGCATTCGCCCCATCCTTATGGTGGATAGCCGATTACCCAGATCATCATAAAACGACAGCGTCCCACAACTGGCTTCCTGACAACCCGCAGGGCCTCTGGTACGCTTGCCTCGTTTTTCCTGACGCTTTCCGTCCTTCATAGGCAGCATTACACCATCAAGAGAGGCCGCTACCGTCACAGCATTGGCTGGAACCTGAAAGTTGTCTGCCAAAATATACTCAAAAGGTTCAAGATACTGCTCCCACCGTTCACTGAGTTTTGCAGGAAGACGAGCCAAAGTACTGGCCGACGGCTTCATATTTCCCAGCAACTCAAGAAGGCTTGAAACTTCG
>NZ_JAGHQV010000105.1:0-4886 GCF_017744175.1 Thalassotalea sp. G20_0
GCATCTCTGACAGCACAACGGCGTCTCCAACCTCAACAATTATTTCAACCGCTGCACAGGCCAGGCAATCAAGTCAGGCGGCAACAACAATCCACGACACCACCGCTCAGACAGTCACTTCTGGTTCAACGGATAGCTCAGCTGCTTCTTCATCAATGACGCCTGCAACAACAGGCACGACAGCCGAACAGACCACAACGCGACAATCAATTACTCAGGCAACTACTCAGGAAAAAGCACGACCAACATCTGATACCACCAGTCAAAAGATGACTTCTGCCATTTCGGGCAGCACAACTACAGCTTCACCGCTGACAGAAACTTCCACGGCCACAGGAACAACTCCATTAACAAAATCACCAACAGCTGTTACAACCCAGGCGACAATTGATAAAGCAGCAATACTTCAATCGACAACCGGGCAAGCAGCATTATCATCTGCAACCACCGCAACAGAAGGTGACCCTGGCATCTCTGACAGCACAACGGCGTCTCTAACCTCAACAACCATCTCAACCGCTGCACAGGCCAGACAATCAAAACAAACAACAACCCCCGACATGGCCAAGCAGACAGTTATTACTGGTTCCAGAGATAGCTCAGCTGCTTCTTCCTCATCAATGACGCCTGTATCAACAGGCACGGCAGTCGAAAAGACAACCACCACCACCACCACCACCACCACCACCACCACAACAACACCTGACAGCACATCGCAAGAGAAGACTGCCAGTATTTCCAATCGTACAAACCCGACCGGAAACACAACGGCCACGGCAACAACAAATGCTACGTCTTTGCCAAAGACGGAATCTGATAACAACCAACGACTGCGGCAATTCATCAAATCATTCACAGACAAATGCAAAACGACCCATTCACGATTCAATAAAAACATGGCCAAAACCTATGTCGATACACGCAACAAGGCCCGCCGGGCACCAGCAACCGAGGGGCAACCATTAGACTGTTTGGAAAAAGGGATTCTTCTGGGGGATTCATTGCGCCAACTGAATCAACAATTCAGCAACAAGTTCCTGAATATTTATAAAAATGCTCACCAGTTTATGAAGCATCTGACCCCGGCTGCAATCAGTGAAAAAAATCACCGTACTGCCCAGTCCATCATCAGCGCCAAGGTCATTTCCGAGTTCCAGACAATGTATGCCACGTTCAGCAATATACGCCTGCAGATGCTGTCAGACCTGGGCTATAGCAACCAACAACCTCTGGACCGTGCCGCCATCATACGACTTTCGTCTGGTGTTTATACCCCTCCTGCAACGGCCTCCGTGAACACAGATCATCTGCTCAAAGCCATAGAGCAGCAACCACAGTCAGCCAATCCTGACGGCTTTGATCGTTTTTTGAACGACCTGAGCCAAATTCTGCATGGAAAAACTGGCCAGAAACAGCAGACGACGCCGGAAACCGGGAACTCCCGACCACAGGAAAAACCTGAGCCAGCGGAAAAAGCGAAAAAACTGAACAGTGATATCATTGACCGGCAACACAGGCCCCGCAACCAACAGTTATTAACCCGTATCTTGCAACAGGAGCAAGCCCTGTTTCTTGAGAATATCCAGCAACCCGACATAAATCCTGTCAGGAAACTGAAGACCGCCCCAACTCCCCCATCCCATGGCATGACCAGTGTCCAGCCTGACCCGGGCAAAACCAGCACACCATTGGCCATAGCCAGTACACCCAGCAACAATGGCCAACCCGCCACAAGTGCCATAACACCGACGAACTATTCACTCACCGACAACCTGACGCTGGCTAACATGCTGGCAGCAAAAATCAGCGATCGTCCCATACACCTGAACCACACCATGGCACCAGGAACCCCAGGAAAGAACGCCTCCCCGCTTCACCAGACACCGGGTATGCAGCTGCTGACTAACAGCCTGGCTCTGGCCAGACAACTGCGGACAGAACTCACGGCCCTGGCCAACGATCTGGCCACCCCGGATAAAAATGTCAGTACACAGTGGGACCAGGACGATCTGATTAACCTGGCCATTATCCAGACCCTGCCTGAAGCATCCGCTGGCAAGGCAACGGAAAACTTTCTATCAAGCGTTCTCACCTCAACGACAGTGGGCATACAACACCAGAAACCTGACAATATATTCCGGGCTGACGGCTCCCTGCGCGGCACTAGCCAGGCACCCGGTACGTCACTTTTTCGTGATCCGTCAACAGGCAAGACCGTAGATCATGGCATAACCAGACATCTGGCGAGAATCATGTTACAGGCCATGGCCAGAAGCCGATTGGCTGAGCAGACAGTGAACGAGAATATACCAAAACATCTGTCCGACAAGATTATTGGCCAGGCAGCACAACTGCAAAATCGCCAACTTAAGAGTGTAATCATTCGACTGAGCCAATTGCTCGGGCTGGAGCAGGGTTCATCGGCCAACACCATGGGCTCACTGACCAAACTTCTTGAACAACGATTGCCGTCCAGCCAGAAAATTGACATCACACCACCAACGGACCTGCCACTGGTCAAGGGCCTGGTCTCCGGTCATTACCGTGAAACCCGGTCCTGCTTTATGAATCTGGCACCGGACAGGCAATTGGATCTGCTGAAATCGCTGGCCAGTCAACCCGACTATCTGGGCCTTGACCATTTTTCTGCCCCCCTGGCCCGGTTGGAGGCCGATGTTGCCGTCGCTACACAAACACCATCGCCTATCCCGGCAGGCTCGGATCAACCGTCGGACAGGCAGCCCCCCGATTGGCAAACCTTCCAACTTGATCAGAGAGCCTGGCAACTGTTTACCCATCTGTATAACGCCCGGTTTGAGGCACCGGCAGAAGCCATCAACCGGATAAAAACAGCAGCACTGATCCAGCGCCAGGGCATTGAGCATCCGGATGAGGCCCAGCGTCTCAATCAGCTGGTGATAACGCTATTGCCATTGCGCACCAGTGCCAGTGACCGGGCCCAACTGATCAACACCAGGGGCAAAGCACTGCCAGGGCCAGTGAAACTGCACCAGTTCAACCGGCAACGCATCGGGGAAATTCTCAGCAGCTACGCAACCATCAAGTCACTGGTCAGCAGACAATTCCCGCAGGTATTTGGCGATCGGGTCAGTGATGCCCGATTAAAGGATGAACTGGTCTCCCAGATAGCAAGGGCGAGTTTGCAGGAGCTTAAGGGCAAAACGACAACCGGTCAGTGGCAACAGGCAGTTATGCGGCAAATGATCAGTGAGTTTGCTGATTTCCGTAGCGACCAGGCTGAAGCCAGCTGAAAAAACAGTTAGGCTCTTTTCGTATTGCAGACTGCTGATTTCATAAATCAGGCTGGAATCCTCCTGTGGCAGGGCTTGGCAATATTTAGCCAGCAGTTTCCTGAAGGCATTGTATCTCAAGACCTTTGGCCAATTTTCATTGCAGAGCAGTCTGTAACCCGAAAAGAGCCAAAAAAGAAATTGGCTAATGGATAAACGACGATGTGATTTTTTATACCCTAAAATAAAAAAAACTCGGAAATTTTACGTCACTAAATAAGGTAGACGGATTAAAACGCTACTTTCTTCGCTAATTTTAATTAGTTTTACCACCATTCAAGTATAAAGATAACACGGCACTTTTAACGTAGGCATCGCGTCCACTAAAAAAAAATATAACCCGGGAACTTTTACGGCACTGCATAAACGAACAAGGGAGTGCGCCGTCATTTTTTGTGCACTTTCTAATGTACTGTTATGCACTACTACATCATTTTAATGAGATTGACGTGTACCAACTCCGTTCATCCTGAGCGGAGTCGAAGGGTGTTGGCACGATCTATCATGGCCCGGAGTTTGTGCCCTTTGATGCTTCGACAAGCTCAGCACTCAGGACGAGCGGAGTGCAGAAGCTTATGATAACGACAACCCGTCAAACTCATTGAAACTATGTACTACAACATGAGGAGTCCTGTTTATGATTCAGCAACCCATTCATCAATCAATTCATCAATCAATTCAGCAACCAATTTGCGACAGCGCTTCCCAATGTTCAGGGAATGTCACCGAACATTCCTGGCTCGGCCATAGCATTGCTGTTTCTAAAGCATTTGTGAAATCATTGATTCCAACAGAAGACCCTCACCTCAGTTTCAATTCCCGCAAAGCAGTGGAAGATCTTTTGCGACTGGCCACAACAACTATCGTGCCGTCGAGTTCCATCCTTTTCATGGCGAAAGATATGGCCAATGCCTGGTCCGGGAGCGGTTTGCCCGGGCCGGATGCAAAACCGGAATTACCACAGACATCAAAAGAAACCCGGGAAGAGGCTCAGGAAAAAGAAACCGGCTCGAAAGACGTATCCCTTCAACAGTCATCCACGGCCCGCTATCAAGGGAGTCAGGGAACCAAAGGACTACTTGCCCTTGGCGCGCTGGCCAGCTCTTTTCAGTATGCGAATTCGAAACAGATTAAAAATGCAGAAGACCTAGGCAAGATTGGTCGAGATCCCGAATTTCCACCAAACGGCAAATATCAACAGACAGCGGATATTGTTGTCAATAAAGACCATAAACCCATTGGCACATTCACCGGCGATTTCGATGGGCAGTGCAATACCATCAGCGGCCTGTCTGCCTGTTTTGTTGACACTCTGGAAGGCAGCATCAGGAACCTTCACTTTACTGGTGCCAATATAACTTCCCAGAAGACGACCGGGTTAGCAGCCTGTGTTGTTGATGATACTGGCACAGTCAGTAATATCTGGGCGAAAGATGTTCATATTCTCACCAATGGTCATAAAAGTTACGCTGGCATCGGGGGGGGGGAGGTTAAAGGAACGGTTGGCAACACCACGGCGGTGAACAGCCATGTCAAAACCACGGGTCAAGAGGCAAACGCCGGCATCGGGGGGGG
>NZ_JAGHQV010000106.1:0-4873 GCF_017744175.1 Thalassotalea sp. G20_0
CCGGTTTTGACCTTGCAGATCACCGCTGCAGTGTTGCCAACCGTTCCATTAACCTCCCCCCCCCCGATGCCGGCATTTGCCTCCGCTCCACTGGTTTCTACCCAGCTGTTCACCGCCGTAATGCTGCCAACCTTCCCCCCATTTAACAACCCCGCTCCGATGCCGGCATGTGCATACTTCTCTTCGGTTTTGACCGTGCAGTTCAACGCCATGGTGTTGCCAACCTCTCCAGTAACCTCCCCCCCCCCGATGCCGGCATATGCCCACTTTCCTCCGGTTTTGACCTTGCAGTTCAACGCCATGGTGTTGCGCACCTCTCCAGTAACATCCCCCCCCCCGATGCCGGCATATGCCTCCGATCCTTTGGTTTCGACCTCGCACCCCCTCGCCGTAATGTTGAAAACCTTGCCACTAACCTTCCCTCCCCCAATGCCGACGTGAGATCCATAACCGGTGGAGGTAATTTTAACTTTTTCGGCACCGATATCCTTGACTTCGCCATTATCATCAACAACGCAGGCTACTAACCCAGTCACATCAGAACCTTTTATTTCGGCATCAGTAAAGCGAAGGTGCTCGATTTTGCCATCTTTCAGAGTGTCAACAAAACATTTAGACAGCCCTCTGATGGTATTGCACTGCCCATGGAATTCCCCTGTGAATGGAGTTATAGCATTGCCAATGGATTGAAAGTCTTTAGGGACATCAATATCCGCCGTCTGCAAGTATGTACCGTCCAGTGGATAATCGGGATCTCGACCAATCTTGCCCAGGGTTTTTGCATCATTAATCTTTGTGGCCTTTATGGCATACTTTATAGCCTCTATGGCATTTTCAGGATCTAAATCGGAAGATGAATTGGCATACTGAAAAGAGCTGGCCAGCGTGCCAAGTGCAAGCAGTCCTCTGGCTCCCTGACTCCCTTGATAGCAGGCCGTGGATGGCTGTTGAAGGGATACGTCTTGCGAGCCGGGTTCTTTTTCCTGGGCTTCTTCCCCGGTTGCTTCTGATGTCTGTGGAGATTCCGGTTTGACATCCGGCCCGGGCACACGGCTCCCGGACCAGGCATCGGCGATATCTTTCACTATGAAAAAGATGGTACTCGGCGGCAGGATAGCTGCTGTGGCCAGCCGCCCAATATCTTTCAGTGTTTTATCGCGATTAATACTGAAGCAAGGATCTTCCATCGGAATCAATGATGTCACAAACGCTTTAGCAACAGCAACGCCATGGCCGAGCCAGGAACGTTCGACGCCATTGCCTGGACGTTGGGAAGCGCTGTCACAAACTGGTTGATGAATGGGTTGCTGAATGGGTTGCTGAATCATAAACAGGGCTCTTGATGTTGTATTGCATAACAGTACATTAGAACTGTGCACAAAAAATTACCGTGCACTCTCTTATTCGAACATGCGGTTTCGTAAAAGTTCACGATTCATTTTTTTTATTTAAGGGTACGTGTTGCAGGCGTCGTGTTATTTTTATAAATGAATGGTGGTATATATTTGAATGATTGTAAGAGCAATGGACATTAGCGAAAAAAGCTTTTAATCACTCTATCTTATTTCTGCCAGCGATAATTATATTTCCTAATTCGTCTATGCAGTGACGTAAAATGTTCAAGACTATGTTTTTTTAATGGTAGAAAAAAACCTGTCTAAAACCTGGTCTAAAACCTGTCTCAGGTCTTGAATCTTGAACCCATTCAAAAGAAAGACCTAAGCCACTTTCGGCTTCCCTGGTTTGTGCGTCAAGTAGAAAGACCTCCAGCTTTCATCACATAAGACCCGGGGACCAGCAAGGTGTTTATTACAGAAAACAAGGTCAATGGCCTTGCCTTTCCACCGGTAGCGGATGCCATTGTGATCTTTGGGCTGGGCTATGGTAACTACTTATTCAGTCGCTGTCTTCCATTAGCTGGCTGAAGGAAAAAGAGACTATCTACTGGGGCGGTATTGACACCCACGGTTTTGCCATTCTCTCTCGCCTGCGGCAGTATTTTCCGCAAGTCCGCTCCTTGTTGATGGACCAGGCCACCCTGCAAGCGCATCTGGCACTGTGTACAGAGGAGATGGATAGTAAGCGTTTTACTGGTGAACTGACGGGGCTAGCCCCGGATGAATCACCAGTGTTTGCGGCCCTGAAAGATAATACCTTCGGAAAAAACCTGCGTCTGGAACAGGAGCGTATCGGTTATGCCTGGCTGTTGGATGCCCTTTGACCGGTGATAGCATTAGCAGCGAAAATCTCCCGGCTCGCTCCACTATCCTGTACAGGGACTCTACAGGATCCATCCCACAGGGAGGTGAATGCCCGGCAAGATGGCTCTCACTGCAAGGTGGGTTTCGTACAATCCCTGTACGGAATGACAGCGGAGTAAAGTAACTGGTTTTATGCCATGAAATCCTTAATGTCTACCAGACGGGAGGCAAAAATCCAGGGTGGACGGGAGGCAAAAATCCAGGGTGAGGCCTTTCTTTTTGAACACATTCAAGATTCAAGACCTGACACTGTTTCTCTCCGGTCTTATATCCCTGCCTGCGCGGCGCGGCCTGATTAGGCGAGGGTTTACAACGATTTTGCTAATAGTCAACGTGCCCAGCCAGCCAGTATTTAATCAGTGATTGGTATGGCATATCTCGTTTATTGGCTTCGATCTTAATGCTTTCCAGTAAACCTTCAGGCAGGCGAAGAGAGATTGTTTTTGTTGATGGTTTCAAATTAGGCATAGAGACACTTTCAGCCTGACTCCAGTCTAGATATCGTGTCGAGTCATGCTTCTCCCAAAACGCCCTTTCTTCAGCTTCTGACTTAAACTCAGGTATTTTGCTCATAAAATACTCGCTCTTTTTGATGCATGTTTCTGGCTGAAATAACACGTATTAGTGTACGCTCAGCCCTTAATGTGAATGTAATATGGAGCAAACGGTTATTAAAGGATCGTCCCAGTGCATGATAGCGTGACTCCGTTTGGCTATGCTTTTTATCTTCCACTACCAACAGTGGTTTATTGAAAAACACTTCCTCGGCTTCTACTTTTGAGACACCGTGTTTATCCTCATTTTTCCTCTCGTTGCCTACATCCCAGTCAAATCCGCTAACTTTTGACCAATCAATCATTTCTGTATATTCCTCCAATATACAGAAATATAAGCCAAAAACTTGCAAGCAACAACCAGTTAAGAAACCGTGGTCGGGTCTTGATTGCATCAGGCTAAGCGCAAACCGGGGTCAAAGTAAATCAGGGTCAGATTTTCATTGTGCAAATAGCTCTTCTTATCAGTAAAAAGACAATGGTCATTCATAATTAAAGACCTGGCCCCGACTTCGATGACCCCGACTTCGAAAACGGTTTTGAACGCCGCTTTGGTCTGCGGTTTGATGAGCCACTGGAGCGATATCGGTTATTGGATCATCCCGGCCCGGTGACGGATATCACGGTTCCGGTTTCACAATTCATAGACCCGGGAATCGGCAAGGTGTTTATCACGGAAAACAAGGTCAATGGTCTTGCCTTTCCACCGGTACCGGATGCCATTGTCATCTTTGGGCTGGGCTATGGTATTCAGTCGCTGTCTTCCATTGGCTGGCTGAAGGAAAAGGAGATGATCTACTGGGGCGATATTGACACCCACGGTTTTGCCATTCTCTCTCGCCTGCGGCAGTATTTTCCGCAAGTCCGCTCCTTGTTGATGGACCAGGCCACCCTGCAAGCGCATCTGGCACTGTGTACAGAGGAAATGGACAGTAAGCGTTTCACCGGTGAGCTGCCGGGGCTTACCCCGGATGAATTGCCATTGTTTGCGGCCCTGAAAGATAACACCTTTGGTAAAAATCTGCGTCTGGAACAGGAGCGTGTTGGTTATGGCTGGCTGTTGGATACCCTTTGACCGGTGATAGCATTAGCAGCGAAAATCCAGGGTGAGGTCTTTCTTTTTGAACACATTCAAGTTTCAAGACCTGATACTGGTTTCTGCTGGTTTCTGGCTCATCTCATGGGCTGGTTCCTGCGTAGAAACACTCTGCCTGTTCATTCGTTCTCTGATTCCCTGAATACCCTGTGATACCGAGTTGACCGCAGCGCTTGCCAGTTCTTTACCACGGGTCAGTGGTTTCATCGCCAGCTCCTGACCACGCAACCCCTCCTGGTAACCGGTAATCCATTGATAGGTTGAATAGGCGGCAATCCCCAATCCCAATCCGCCCGCTACCATAAGGGAACCTGTGGTAATTCCTCCCACCGTAGCGGCTGTTGATGCTGTAGCGTCTGTTGACACTGTGGCGGCTGCTGGCGCAGCTGTTGGCTCTTTAGGGGCAGTTGATGCTGTAGTGGGTGTTGATGCTGTAGCGGGTGCTGACGCTGTAGCAGCTATTGACACTGTGGCGTTTGCCGCCGCCGCAGCTGTTGACACTGTGGCGTTTGCCGCCGCCGCAGCTGTTGACACTGTGGCGTTTGCCGCCGCCGCAGCTGTTGACACTGTGGCGTTTGCCGCCGCCACAGCTGTTGACTCTATAGCGGCAGTTGATGCTGTAGCGGGTGTTGACACTGTAGCGGCATTTACCGGGCAAACCAATAAATCCAACGCATCCCGAAATTCAGTTCTCGGAGAGCAATTGGCTGTTAACACACGTAGGTCTGCATTTTGGCAAAGCTGATCCTTGGAGATAGATCCAAAATTCTTTAGTTCGCCATTGACATAGCTGTTCTCCGCCTTGGTCTTGGTAACCGTTCCTGATCCTTCAATATACCCACCCCCGATCTTGGCTGTTGAACCTTGCCCCCCAGTTCTGACATGGCTGTTCACCGCTATGGTGTTGGCAACCGTTCCATGTTTAATCCACCCCCCCCCGATGCCGGCGTCTGCATACCCAC
>NZ_JAGHQV010000107.1:0-4869 GCF_017744175.1 Thalassotalea sp. G20_0
TTGTCCGGGAGCGGGATAATAGTGCAGCCTTCTTAACGGGTGATGATCCAGGTCGTCCGGATGCCGGATAATAAAAAAAAACCCGGTACCTGTCGTTTCCCGATAGAGACGGATCAACTCCTCCTTCCTTTCACTCCCACGAAAGGAATCGCAAGAATGAAAGTCATCACCAATCGGTGATACCGATTGCTTCAGGTGGCTGATGCAATCTGCGATGGGCGTGACGTTACGAATTGGGCTGGAATGAGCACTATCTGCTGATGCCTGTTGGACTAAATATGACTGCTCATTTTTGACGGACAAAACCCCGATTTCTGGAATTTTTTTAGCGATTTTACTGGGCCGTAAAGAATCGTCTGCAGAACTTGCCAACCTTTTTTGAGCTGTTACAACAGAATGATCACCGGGTTGCGGATTGCCATTGTGCACATTAACCACGACACCGGGCTGAATAGAAGGCATGATATTAGTACTTTTTCTGATAGTAATTGCGGTCCGTCAGCCAATTTAGATGGTGTAAACCGGCAAAAGTTCCTCCCTGCAATGCCGCACCTCGTCATAGGGGTGCCCTGATAAGCTGGAGCGCGCAACAAAACCTCAACAGGCCCTAATACCTGCTTAAAATGGTTGCATCATGTTCATTGATCAAGCGTTTTATGGTTCCCAGCGAATCCTCACAATCCAGGGAAATACCCGGAGTAAAAATCCCACTGCCGATCAGGTTGAAATTTTGCCCTGCCGGGCTTTCAAAGATGGTTACCCGGTCACGGAAGTTGCCAACGATCAAGACCCGGAATCTTTTCAGGTCTTCACATATCACCGGGGTATATATTTCAGCAGAGTGTTTATCGCCGATCAGACGAATTAACTGCCGGTTATTTTCTGCATCATCGATGTGATCATTCAGGGAAGTCATGATCTGGGGCTCAGGGAGTTCCTCAATAAAGGCTGCGCCGGTCAGTTTATTGGTGCTTTGCCGGAGAGTGTCCCACGCCCTCTCGATCAAAAACTGGGCGGCCACTATCAGGGTATTGGTTTCCTGGTAATAGGTTGATTTTCCCGGGAAACAGGGCTGACCACGGATCAGTCGGGCAATATCCGGTTTGCCCCGGGAGGCATGACTCCAATAAACTTCGGTAGCCGCCACCTGTGGCAATTGTTTCGCGGAGCACAGCAGGGGAAAATTGTCGGTCTCCGGACTGTCGCGGACATTTTTCAGATAGACTTTATCGATGGACTCAACCCGGAACAGGCGCTGGCTTATTCGTTGAGCCATGCCATTATGATCAAAATTGAGCCGGATAATGTTCTGCAGGCTTTGAACAGGCAGGACGGGAAAATCATTCGGGCTTTGCAAATACAGTTGCCAGGCAAACTCCGACCACTGACAGAAAAGATGCTTTTTGGGAGACTGATAGTCGATTGACCAGATGAGCATACAGTGGCTCCAGTCGATAATGGCTTTTTTTTCCGGGGGGGCCAGGGTGGAAAAATGGTCAATGGCATGTCGGGCCGCCTGCAAATATTGTGTCGGCACCCAACGGTAGGCAATCTGAAATGCAAAGGTACCGTTATGAGCTTCGGAACCTGACGATTCTGGGTTAGATCGATCTGATAATAAATTCCTGCCTATGGGGATAGGGCGGAAATTTTTCCTGAACTTTTCCAGAAAGGTGTCCTGGATATGTTTTATCGCCTCTTGGGGTAATTTAGATATAGTACAATCGTGTTGCTGGAGCAGAGAAGCGGCCAGTGACAATATCCCGTTCCAGCCATCAGCGGCTGCGTCCTGAGCGTAAGGCGAATTGACTGGTTCCAATGGCGCTGACTTGAAAATATTTTGCCATTCCGGCTCTGACGAGTAATTGCAGATTGCCTTGCTGCCTCCTAAATTACACAGTCGCCACCCATTGCAGGATCTGACCTCAACGAAATCATGTGAGTCTGATTGTACTATTCGGGCTTCAATACCCCAGTAAAGACAGAGTAATTGAAACAGAAACCCACGGTGGTAGCAGCTTCCCTGCTGCTCCCGGAACAATTGCTTGACCAGGCTGATGCCGGTTTCGTCAAAAGGACGATCGAAAGAAAATGCCCGGAACCAATCGATCAGGGCCAGTAGCCGTTCGGGCAGATTCTCTATCAGCCCTATTTCCCGCAACTTCCGGTATCCCGGAGTCGGGTGTCCGCTGAAAACCTCCTGATCCAGATGTACTTTGATCAGGGCAGGACACCGCAGGGGCTGTGTGTTGATGAGATCATCAGCTGTTAACGGCTGAAAATAAGTCAGATCGGGTTTAATAATAAAATCCACCGTCACCGGTTCCGTGAGTTTGGAACGAAGAAAGTATTGGCCGGTGTACATATCCCTTGCCAGCTGCGTCTGTTTCGGAATGGATCTCAGACCAGTCAACCGGTCGGAGGGGGTCAGCGATGGCAATGGTTGCCATTCGGTGCCCGGTTCCAGTGTCATGCGCACCGGGGTTTCACCGGTTTTCAGATGGGTTCGCCCGGTTAACAGGGGCAAAAGATTGCTCTGATCCACGGGATGTATTGGCAACGGGCTTTTAACTAACGTCTGGTCACTGGTCACATCGGCTGTGCACAGCTTCAGTCGATACAGACAGGGATCCCATTTACCGGGAAAAAACCGGGTTACCTCAAAGTGGATACACAAATAATGGGACAGGTCCAGGCTGAAAACCTCCGGTGAAACAGTGGCCGGACCAGTGGAAGATCCCTTTTCTGATGGAATATAAGGCCACTTAAAGTTGTATTTACAGTCCTTCAGATAGGGCCACCACTCCAGTAATAGATGTTCATGCCACTGGTCCATGGCGATTTTGCCCAATCGATCAGCCGCCCGGAGCAGTTGCGGCAGCGTCAGTTCAAGAGGAATGCGTCGCTGTCGGAAATGATCATTGAGGGCACTGGCGCAATCGGTCAGCCACCGACTCAGATCCTCAGATACCCCCATGGCTTGCAGCCTGAGCCGGTAGTCATCCAGAGTATCATGGTGGATATGAACGCCGGTAAATCGACTGGTCAATGATGGCGGGAATGCCGCCCGTCCGGGATAGGTGGGCGGATTTACGGTACCAATCAATTTGAACCCGGCCTTGTGAGGCAGCGGCAGGCGGTCATTGAGAAACTCTTCCAATAGCCCGGAAGGAATGATATTGAGCTCACTGACCACTAATACCTCACCCAGACGCCAGGCACGGTTAAAGGCCTGCACAAACTGGTTAAACCGGTCCGGTCCCCCATTGAGATGCTGAAAGCCTTTTCCGGTTTGCTGTTGCCAGGTGGTCAGGGTCAGTTGTAACAGCGCATCCTTACCCCACCCGGCAGTACCTTCCACCACCATGGCCACTCTTCCCGGTTCCCTGAGTTGCAGAAATTGCCAGCAGGTTTTTATGTACTCTCTGGTAGACGGAGTATCGATGACCAGTGGCGTCGATTGCTTTTTGTTCACCTGTACCAACTGTCCGAAAAACTGTGTGAAGGCACTCTGGTGCTGGTCCAGCAATGAACGGTCCACCTTACCGGAACTGTGCCAGAAATCCCTGAGCGCTTGCCATTCGGGGCGTTGGTCCCGATCGATCCGCCCACCCAGGCTTTGCCCGCACGCTTCGTCAGCCAGTGCCAATACCTGGGCCTGGCTGATGGGACAGGGTGCATCCGCCGTGATCAGTTGGAACCGGGCCATGATGTCTTTCAGGTCCCTTGGCGTCAGCTCATAGTCTGTGGATACCTGTTTTCTGTACTCTGCCAGCAGGGACAGGATGGTGGCCGAAGTGGTGGACCTCAGCTCCATTGGCCAGGTATCCGGCAGGAGTGGCTCAATGATGGCTTGTTGCAGAACGGACTCCGGCAGTGGCCGGTAATAGAGGCGCAGAATCCGGCGTTGCAATTCAGGGTCAAGATTCCGTCCCGGATAATTTTCCGGATTACCGGTCAACAAAACCCGGTGGTTATCTGTTAGCTCGAACGTCTGGCCATTGACGCAGAGCCGGGGAGACGATTCCAGCAAACCGGCCAGTGGTGACAATAGTCCGTGCTGCACCAGGTTGGCTTCATTAATAACCAGCAGGCCCGGGCGTCTCCTCCTGGCCCAATCCGTTATCTCGCCGGGTACCGAATGAGAGACCGTATTGCCCTGCCGGTCTCGTTTCAGGGAGACCGAACCGTACAGGTCTTCCCAGGTGGTGTTCGGTCCCAGGGTCAGGGTTTTCACTGTTTGCTGGTCAGGCTGTGGGCCCGCAGCCAGTCGGTTCATTGATGCCTGCCGCCGTTCCTGTAACGCTTGCCCGGTGGCGACGGCCAGACAGGATTTACCGGTACCCGCCGGGCCATTGAGCTCAATGATCCTGTGCTGCCGGAGCATGGTCGTGAGCTGTTCAAGCCGCTTGCCCTGTTGCTGCTGATGATGACAGCTGGCCTTCAGCCAATCTGAGGCCAGTGTCTGCAAGGAGGTTGTCAGCAGCGGTTCCGGAAAGGCGTGCTGAAGCGGCTGTTGCAGCTGCTCCAGTGGCTCAGACGGATGGCATTGGCTAATGGCGGTCAGTTGCTGGTTCAAGTCCCGGGCTTGCCGATGCACCGGGATACTCTGGCTGCCGCAGACCCGCAGGGCATCGTACAGCAGATGCAGCCGTTGCCCGGAATAGGGATGGATGTTGTTGTCCAGTACCGGCAAAAGATCAGACTCAATGCCCTGTTGAGGGAATATTGAGTGGATAATGGCGGCCATCTTCGCGGTACAGCGCAGAGAAGGTTTGCCGAAAGTAGCGGGCAAATACTCGCCCAGTGCCGGTGCCATATAACGGGCCAATGGCCAGAAATTATCTGCCAGATCCTTCGGGTGCTTCA
>NZ_JAGHQV010000108.1:0-4775 GCF_017744175.1 Thalassotalea sp. G20_0
CCGCCCGGTGCAACTGGCACTGGACGACCTGTTCAGCAGCGCCCGACAGCTGGCCAGTCAGCGGCCTGAACATTGGAATCAGGCCTTGCGAAAACACTTGTCACTGCCCTTTCGTGCCTTGCAGACAACGCTGCGTCCGCTGAAGGAGGATATCGCACGTCTGGAACGAATCAAGCAGAAAGAACAACGGCGCCGGGACCTTGAGACCATAGCCAATAGCATGCCCGGACTGTTGACGCCCATCACGTTAACATTCGGGCCTGAACTCCGTTGTGGTGATCGGGTAATCACGGTGACACCGGAAGCAACAGATCAGGACGTCATGACAGTTGTGCAAGCCATGCAGCAAGACATGCAGCAAGTCAGGGAGATCAGCCGCAATAGCGGCTCAACGGTAAAGCAAAAAAACCGGCATTTGGCTTACTCTTCCACATTTGGCGATATTGTGGCTTACACCCACTACAAGATCATCAGGTACTACCCGCAATATCCTTACAATGACAGCCAATATCGTCTCTCTTTTCTGGAGACCCGTCTGGATGAAGATGGCCGGTTGCGTAACTACCCCATCGACTGGACAAATGGCACGCTAACACCGTTGCCAGGATGGCCTGATGATAGCGTCTGGCGGACCGACCTTGGCGCAGATGAACTGCCCGGCAAGTTTACGCTGGTCCTGAATAACCAGTGGCAGCCCCTGCCTGCCCTGACGCCCAGAGACCAGCTCCGGGCACTGCGCTGTACCCCGAAAATACCCATTGAGCTGGCCCGAAGCGAGCTGACAGGGCAACTGTTAATCAAAAGTAAGGCATCCTCAGCGTCACCGGTAACGGTGGACTTTATCATTGCCCCCGGGCAAACCTATTTTACCCAACTGAGACCGGGCGAACGGCTGACATTACAGGAGGGATTGTGCAGTCAACGGCTTGAAGATCTCCTGTCAGAGACTATTTTTTGCTCCGAAACCAACACCTGCGAAGCCTATGCAGAGCTGCATGACATCGATGGGATCAGGGATATCCCGCAACGAATCAGGGCGTTGATGGGTTGGCTGGATACATTTTCCGATAGCAAAAATGTGGCCGGGCAAGATGAACAGCTGTTGCTGAATATGCTCAGGGAGAAACAGGGGGTTTGCCGACAAAAGGCGATGATCTTCCAGGTGCTCTGCCACTATTGGGGTATTCCAGCCCGGCAAGTAAGTAATCTCGGGCACCGTTTTGTTGAAATCAGCCCCGATGGCGGCCGCACCTGGCGACAATACCAACTCGGTGGTGGCGGACAGGCCATTGAAGGTATCACAGAACCCGACTGGGGGGATTATCATCGAACAGCCTGTTCTGAGCTGATGCCACCTGAGCTGATGCCACCTGAGGGGTATGCCTATTCCAACCAATTTAACGATTCATCGCAAAATCTCTATTATTTAATTAATGAGAATCTTGGTTATCTTGCAAACCAATTACTGTTAAACAAAAACGAATCAGCTGTGACTGAGGTTATGCACACTCTTGAAGATATCTACTCTGTGTTCCACAGAAAACCATTAGGCTCCAGCGTTGACAAAGATTTGCAGAGCAATTGGGGGGTACTATTATCGCCACAAATATTTCACCGGTTTGGTAACAACATAAATAAATGGAAAAGTATCATACAAAAAAGCGCCTGGCTTGTGTTAGAGAAGAGAGGCAATAACAATGCGACACATAATTTCATGCGTTTTCATATACAGATATTATATCGCCTGATACATGCACAAGAGCCTGATGTACACTATTTGAACTGGCTATGTGATCTTTACCAATCAGTGCCTGAATTTCTGAAATATGTATTATTGGCCATCTTACAAACGTTCTCTGAGTCCTGTGACTCCTGTCAGTTAAAAGACCAGGTAAAATTAATACTTATGTCTTATCCTCTAGAACCCGAAAAAACTGATATTGATGCTGATGAACAGAAAATTTACCAGGTAAGATTATCAAAGCTCTGCATAAACTTTATCCAAACGATGACCATGAGCCACTCACTTTTGGAGCGACTATCACAGCCTCGCATCCATCAACAACTTCACCACCAGCCTGTGGGCAATAGCATTATCATCCCTGAAAAGCTTATGTCCGGAGAGCCTGCTTTCCTGAGCGTATCAAAATCTACAAGTTACAAACCCATTATCTTCGACTGTACTTCCTTACCAGACCAAGAGGTAGACGACAAGATTGCTGGATCAATAAAATCCGGAGTAAGGTCAGGAATTATCGAAATATCCAAGAGTGAAAAGCATCAAGAGTTAAGCGTGATAATAAGAAGAATATTCTTTTATTGGCTGGCAGCGCATCACATAAATGATACAACTTCTCCCGTTTGGTTGAGTTGCTATTATAATAGCTATTCTAAGACAGTGCAGCCTTACATTGATAACAGCCTTACGCTTGATGACCTCAAAGTTGAGCCCATGGCCCGATTAAAATTACCCCCGGAACGTATAAAATACTGTTTTAATCAACCTTCTGCTGTTGTTCTTCAAAAGGATGATTTGCTTGTCCTTTTAGATGAGTTTCTTGCATTGATCGCAGATTAGGAAAATAGGGAGAAGGAAACATTAGTCATGCCGTTTTTTGGTTGTTGGGTAGGAATAAAAAAATCATAAACGAAAGTTCTAAATTATGAACAAATGTCGTAAGTCAGATTCCGGGAAACCCGGGTTCAACAGGGCAAGGGCTATCGAGCCATCAGCCAAACTATCCGAATAAACCAGAAATCCAAAAGCGCATTAGCAAACCACTCAACAATGACTGCTCGATAAATGTTCATGCGTTTGCAGTGGAAGGAACGTTCTTATTATTTTGTTGTCCATAATTTCCTGACACCGGCATTCATAAATCAGGTATGGATGATCAAATGGACAAAACAACCAATGAAGTTATCAATTATCATTCCTTTCCAAATCAAACAATAACCCACTCTTTACCACATCAGGTGGGAAACAAAAGGAAAATATCTGATTTTTCCAATGGACAGGCAAAGCTTCAGCAATCTTCAGCACATCGGTCAGTATTAATAGAACCTCAAAAAGTCCCAACGCCTGACTTAGGACAAAGGACGACAGCCGCCTGTCAAGTTACCTCTCACTTTCAAAGCGATCACTCCACCGCCCGCGCAACGGATCAGGAAGCGGCCCATCAGAGCCTGAGCACCGGTGAGTTCTTTTTTGCCAATACTCCGTTAACCCAACAGCGAATTATTGATCAATTACGCCATGAACAGCGTGCAACGTATTGCATTCGCGCGCTGGCTGATCTGGAAAAACACGGCCTGATGCAACAAACCTGGCTAGAGGGCGGCCAATTACAAAAAGCAGAAGGCCGACTGTTTACGGATGAGCCGATGACCCTGGTGTTTGACCTGACCTCCATGAAACCCGGTGATATCGCCAGCTTTAATGACCTCCTTCAGGTGGGCCCCAAGTGTAACGATAAACCACTGGGCGACCACATCCGGCGGGTATTTCTGGTCAACCACGGGATGCTGGTCGGAAGTAAGCCCGCCAACCCTGACCTCTGGCGCAGATTGGGGCAAATGCCGGAAAAGGCCTTATCAGAAGCCGACTGCTATATTGCTGATTCGGTGACCGATGAAACCTTGCTGGCCCAAAAAACCACAGAAGACATCCCGGCTCATGCCCCCCTCATCACCATCGACTTTGCTACTACTGACAATTGGTACCAACAACTGTTCGGTGGTATCACCCTCAATGATCGGGGTCGGCTGGTTTTTTCTGAAGGGGCCCTGGCCAACCTGAAAGAAAGCACCCACTTGGTGTTTAACAACGCACCATGGGACGACACTGGCTTCCAGACAGCCCTGGCAACGGCCATACGGGTTGGCGGATTCACCGCCAACCGGCAATGGGTCCGGCTGCCTGAGCAGATATCCCTGTCCGTAGCGCATATCTGTGCCACCGAACTTAATGCCCGGAAAGACCAGGCGATCAGCGACAGCACCGTTTTTTGTCCCCAAAGCCCGTTTGTGGTGATTAACGGCAGCTCAATCGAGTGTCTCAAAGGCCATGTGATGGTGGAGGGCACTGTCGTTGTGCAAACGGATATGCTCGCTAATCTGCTGCAAGGTTGCAGGCAACTGGTGCTTACTGGCGAGCTGGATGACAAACAGTGGTTATGGTTACTGTGCCAACTGGAGCAGTTACCGGCGAGTAAAAGACCACGTTTGTTTGCTAATTTGCCAACCGACCGGTTGCTCCCTGCAAGGGCTCCGGGAGTCTGCAACCCACACTGCGACACTTTCACCTATCAGATTAACCCCGGGGACACCCTGGAATCCCTGCAACAGGTCAACCTCACCAGCCAGAACTGTTTCACTTTTTCCCTGACCAACAGTCGACTGCTGGATGCCCTGGTCAATGGGACGCCAACGACCCTTTATGGTCTGGAGCGCAACCCGGAATTGGCTGCCAACCTGGAAACCCTGTTATTGCCCGCCCCTTACCTGTTTATTCATGGGCATAAGATGGATCTGCCAAAGGCACGGGTCACCTTCATGCCTCCCCCGGGGCGGCAAACCACCGGCTCAGCATTGATCAACGCCCTGCTCAACGTTTCCGACAGCCAACCACCCGCACCGGAAAACCCGGTCTACTCCCTGCTGATGTCTCTGCCCCAATCCTGTCAAAAGCGCTATCCGGACAGGCCGCCCTGGACCGGGGAGGATTTTCAGCTTCGGTTTGAGCAACAGGCCGAGGCAGAACGCCTGCTGGACGG
>NZ_JAGHQV010000109.1:0-4732 GCF_017744175.1 Thalassotalea sp. G20_0
CACCACCATGAACGTTTCCGGCCTGCCGGGGGCCACCATGACTATGCCCACACCGGCACCGACGGTCGCGAACTCCACCATGAACGTTTCCGGCCTGCCGGGGGCCACCATGACTATGCCCACACCGGCACCGACGGTCGCGAACACCACCATGAACGTTTCCGGCCTGCCGGGGGCCACCATGACTATGCCCACACCGGCACCGACGGTCGCGAACACCACCATGAACTTTTCCGACCTGCCGGGGGCCACCATGACGCTGCCCACACCGGCACCGACGGTAGCGAACTCCACCATGAACGTTTCCGACCTGACGGGGGCCACCATGACGCTGCCCACCACTGTGGCATCGTCGGCGGCTACCCTGAGTACCGGCGCAGTAGGCGGTATCGCCCTGGGGACTGCTGCCTTTGTTGTGGCAGGAGTGGTGTTAGGGAGGTACATTTATCGTCGTTATTGCTGCGGGTCATACGTTGTCGATCACCCGCAGGAGTTGGTGGCCATCAATACTGTGGGTCAGGCACAGAAGGCGCGCACTCAACCGACGATAAAAGAGGCAAGAGAGAAACCTGCCGATGTACAACGCCCCAGAAGTCATCCTCCAGAGCCACCCGGGCTGCAACAACCGGCACTGCCGGAAAAACCACCCATACGGCCAAGGGACTCGTTCTTTGAGGAACTCAGGGAGGGGATTCCCTGGCATGAACACAATGAAGATGCTGGCATATATGAAGAGATTGAAACTCGCGATCTTCGCAGAATGAGAACCGCGGTAAAATAGGTCATTTCAATGAGTTTGATATGCACAATCTCCGTTCACCCTGAAGCGTTTGGTGCCGGGCACAATACCTGAGCCTGGAGTTCATGCCATTCGACAGGCCCTGGATGTTTAACCTGTCTCTGATGACAATTCACGAATGGTGGCATAGATCAGCATTTTTTATGCCTGAACCACCATTTTTCCTACGACATGCCGATTAAACTGTTTATTACGCCAACATATCAATAAAAAACAACTCTTGAGAGATGGCACATGGGGACTTTGATTCCATCAGATAAAAGACCAACACCTCCCACAACACTTTCCACAACAACAGCACCACGCTCTGAACAGCCTGCAAAGAAGTCCCGATTCAATTTCGGCTTTCTACGATTTGGCCGAAAAATTGCCCGATCTAATAATAACCAGACCAGCAATTTAACGACGCAAAAAAACAATAATCTATCAAGTCTTGAAACCAAAAACATTAAGCAGAAAAAGATTGAGATCCTCAAAGCCGATAAAACAATTAAATCATTGGATAAGCTGGGCGAGAAGGTTAAACAGCTTCACGAAAGTAACGCTCTTATCGGTGAGCAACGGGCATCATTAGCCAAGTAAAGAGCCAAATTGTTAAGCAAGGAGAAAATTCCCCATTATGATGCGGTAGTGGCCGGTGCAGGTCCGACAGGATTGATGGCAGCGGTTGAGCTGGCAAGGAAAGGTCACAAGGTTTGTCTGTGTGAAGGCCGCAATGAAGAGGAGTGGGATATCCGCTCAAGCGTTATGGTTTTAAGGCCAGAAGCAACTTATGCAATTAATCAGATGTTGGACGCTCTGGAAAGCACTCACGGCCCGGGATACGTTTTTTCTCACAGAAAGAAATCGGATATGGCGCATCCAAAAAGCCTGGCAAGCATTCGGGAACAAGTAAGCCGCAACCACTATACCAGCTTACAGACCGACGTTATCCAGCGTATCTATATGGAATACGCGAAAACAAAATATCCGGATTTGATAGATATCAAGTATCAAGCCAGAGCCGGTTCTTTTGACCCATGGGTTCAAACCATGGATTTACAACCATCGGGGCGTATTGCTTTCGATTCAATTATTCATGCCGATGGCGTGCATGGAACATCGCGCCAATCGTTAGAAGAGTTGGGAGCCAGCCTGGAAAAAATAACTGTCAATACCCCTTTTAGCGGCAGATGCCAATGTGCCTATATCCATCATCCAAGCTGGACAGAGATCAAAACCGGTGCCCACCTCAACTCCATAGAAAAAATACCTGCTGACCTGCTGCCTGAATTCAAGAAGCTGGGATGGAGCAGCAACTATTACCCTCAGTGCTACATTTTCTTATCCCATGACAACTCTGAGAAATTGTGGATTTCCGGACAGTGCCCCACAAACCTCAAACCCGAACAACAGCTTGAGTGGAATGCCCTGATTTGTGCAGCGACAGTGACTCCGACGGAGCGGGCTTGCTTGATGGCACCAACCTACGTCGATACCGACAGCCATACCGCACGAGGGGCAAAAAAGAAGAACTTGAGCCATGCCATTTTCACTGTAGAGAAACAAAAGCTGGCACAACCTTCCGTCGCACTCCCTTTTGGCAAGAGTGAAGCTATTGGTGACGCAAAAGAGACACCCAATTTTTTCTTTGCCGAAGGTTTGAAAAACGCGGATAAGGATGTGAAAGATTTGGCAATTCCATTCACACCCAGAGAAGCCAGCTCATTTCCGCTGAACATACCCTCTTTAGTTAAACAAATCATATCTCGTATGTTGGACAAGCTGCACAGTTAGAGCATACCCACTGTTATGCAAAGTACTTTAAGTAGTTGGCCAAATGGAATCGTATATTTCTGGCTAAGTGGGCAGTTACCATGCAAGGCACAACGAAGGGAGCATAGCCTTAGCTATGTGACCGGAGTTGTAACGCCGCACGACTGAATGGATGCAGGAGATAGAGCAACGCAGGCGCAGTTGCCGAGAGTGACTGTCTACTTAGTCAGAAAATACGATTTCATTTGGTTAACTACTTAGACGTCAATGATAGAAGAGATCCATCAATTGCATTGAAACACTGTACCAGGGGACCCGCGGACTAACTCGTTACGCAGTTCAGGACCCTGGGAGGCTGTCCGAGAATAGACTGCCCTACTGCGGTGACAGAAAATTGGTCTAAAAGGTCGGAAATTTTTAACAAATAGAACCACTATTCACTAAAAATTTCCGACTTTTTATCCTCAATTTTCTGCCATCCTCGCTACGGGGTCGCCTAGACGGGCGCTATTCTCGGTCAACCTCCTGGGCTTTCTTTCCTGTTTTATAAGATTCTTGCGCACTATCCGTTGCGAATAATTCAAATGGTTCTTTTCACTGCCTGATCCTTACCTATTATTGTCTTATTTAGCGAGGTAATAACTTTGATATCCCAACCTGCTGTTCAGCCAACAGGTACACCCACTGCTTCTGGCCCCGTTCCCGATCAGCCAACGGAAAACTGGGGGCTATTGGCAGGGGTGGAGGTCGCCATCCGGAAAGGTCCGATCCTGTTTTTGCAGTCGTTGTATCCCGGTTATATTCCCCCCGGGCAACCGTTGGCGCAACCGGATGAAGGTCCGGCCTTCACTTTTGGCAGCCCCGATGGGCAGAACAGTAGTTTTTTCCAGGGTGTTGCGCTGGGTGCCCGGCTGGTGTCGCCTTACACAGTGCTGCCAGAGGAGATCAGCACTCTGCTGGAGGGCTTTGTCACCCTTTCCACGGCGGCCCGGCTCAGGAATCTTTTTGGTGGGTCGGCTACCGCTTCGGCACCGGGGCAGAGCGGGGCAGACACTACGGTGGACGGCTCCCCAACAAACCACAAAGGCAAGAAAAAAAAGAAATCACAGCAAACACCACAGCGGACCAGCCCAACGGCCACCGCCTCTGCCCGGACTGTCCAGTTGCCAAACACGTCCCTGGCACTTGGGGCTCTGGCCAGCCTTACCGCTGTGGGCGGGTCATCAACAACAACACCTGCACACACCAATACGTCTGCCCCAACCACAGAGCCTCAGGCTCCATGCGATGCTGATCAATTCCGCTGTGACAACGGCACATGTATTCCTGCCGACTATCAATGCGATGCGGATGACGATTGCGGTGATGGCTCCGATGAGAACTGTACACAAACTGACTGTGATCGTTTAGGCTATGATTTTTTATGCGACGGCAGCCGCTGTATTTCCGCCGGTTGGCAATGTGACGGGGAAGATGATTGTGATGATGGGACCGATGATAACTGCACACTAGCTGAATGTATTAAGCATGGACGTGACTTTTTCTGCGACGATGACAAAAAATGTGTTAGTGACGCTTTGCAATGTAATGGGAAAAAGAATTGTATTGATGAATCCGATGAGAACTGCACACAAGCTGACTGTGATAGGCTGAACCGTACCTTTTTCTGCGACGACAGCCGCTGTATTAGCGCCGGTTGGCAATGTGATGGGGAAGAGGATTGTGATGATGGCTCCGATGAGCGGGCGGAGTTATGCAAGCCTGCCTCTTCCAGCCCGACGCGGCCAACAGTCACGGCTACACCGGCACCGGTGACAGAAACGGTGGTTACGGTATCGAACACCACCATGAGCTTTTCCGGCCTGTCGGGGACCACCATGGAACTGCCCACCAGTGCGGCACCGCAGGCGACGGTATCAAGCCCCGCCATGAACTTTTCCGGCCCGTCGGGGACCACCATGGCACTGCCCACCAGTGCGGCACCGCAGGCGACGGTATCAAACCCCGCCATGAACGTTTCCGGCCCGTCGGGGACCACCATGGCACTGCCCACCAGTGCGGCACCGCAGGCGACGGTATCAAGCCCCGCCATGAACGTTTCCGGCCTGTCGGGGACCACCATGGAACTGCCCACCAGTGCGGCACCGCAGGCGACGGTATCAAGCCCCGCCATGAACG
>NZ_JAGHQV010000010.1:0-151091 GCF_017744175.1 Thalassotalea sp. G20_0
ATAGGTTTTGTTCGTAGTAAGATGCGATCGCTACAAAAGACGCCTGAATTGGTGAAAGGTTTTTTCAGGTTGCATGACACCAGCTATGCTTGCAGGCAGTGTTACCTATAACAGTCATAAATTAGTACATTGTATTTATTTGAAGTTATGAAGAAGCTAAATCCTTCCGCAGTGCGACCCAAGCATCAAATATAACCTCTACGTGGACAGGATCAAAATTTTTCCAAATCTTAACATAAGGACTATGTTCTTCTCCAATTGATTCTAATATTCTTTTTTGAACCTTAATGGCGTCGTTCTCATGTTCAACGTTGATTTTTAACGAGGATTTACCTGCCGCAGCGCTTTTAATATTGAAATCCTCATTCGGTTTAAAATTATTTTTTATTAAAGTACTCACATCAAAAGTTTTAAGAGGGTTGGCAGATAAAAGATTTGAAAACTCATCTGTTGTAGAGGCGGTAAGGCCAGTAGATAGATGTTTTGAAGAATTATCTATTGCAGAGGCTGGTAACTTCTCATTTTCTGCTGGTGAAGGCGTTTTTACGGGACTTTGTTCCCCGGAAACACTGGGCTGCTGGGAGGCTGGTTCTGCTTTTTCCAGTACCGTTTGAGAAGCTACAGAGGCTGAAGGGGCTTCAATACTGGTTTTCAGGTATTTTTGTAACTGCATATTGTCTTGTGGTAAAAATCCAGTTTCATAATCGTTGATATCTGATAATTCGATTTCATTAGCAGGCAGAGGTAAAATTGTATAATATGGCAACAAAACTTGAGTGGCTAACCCTTGGCATTCGGAACATTTATTATCAGGTCTATTATCTTTGTCATTAGATACATAATCATCTTCGTCATCAGATAAGCCATCTGTCTTAAAATATGTCTGATTATAAGAGTTACAGTTTTCAGCGTCTGTGACCATGGGTGGACCATCATGGACCAAAAATTGGCCATCTTTAATGACCAGCTCAAGCAACCGATTACCCTCCCCGTCCACAATGGCAATGTAGCCAGGACAGTTAAAATCAAAACAAATTGGGTCTGTAAATAATGACCTACTTAAATCTACTGCTGCAGTGGCAATTGAACCACGGGCACCCTTTTCATTAATGGATGCCTTGATCTTCTGAACTATGTGCAGTTGATCATCCGACTGTGTACCTAACTTTGATAAATCCTTTGCTTCTATGGAGGTCCCTAATACCTGATTAATTTTATCCAGTAACTCAGTATTACAACTGTTCGTTATCTCAATTTTGGGTAGTTTTAGCTCAACCTCCATTTCAAAATGTTTTAGCTTGTCAATCAGATGATTAATCGTTTCAGAATTCAGGTTGTTAATTGCTGTCGCACTGCTTTTGCGTGGTTTTATCGCCACCAATTTAAGATCTTCTCCATTTGCAGATCGGAATTCTTTGGCAATGGCCGCAAAGTTTTCGTCAGTAGCCACGTTAAGAACTTCAGTTTTACACATCATCATGACGTTATTAATAAAAGTTCCATCTGCACACTGAAATTGACCCTTTTCCGTGTCATCTTCAGAAAATCTTTCATCCCAGTCAATCTGGAATTCAATCACACTGCCTAAAGCCGCTTTAACTTTGTGCCGCTGAGATTCAGTAAGATGACCAAAAACCGTGTCAATTACTCCTTCGGTCTTATCATGAACAAAAGAATCTATGGTGTCGGCAAGGCTCTTGCCATTGTTATTATTGTCCAGCTTTTTGGTTTTATAATATTTAGACAGTGACTGTTCATACTGCTCATTATCGTAGCAATAGGTAGACCCAATAAAGTTAGTGAAACGGATTGACTGATCAGAGTCAGGATTGTTAGATTGTTTTACGGCACATTTACCGAGTTCTGTATGAATCTTATCTTTCAGGTCTTGAGTTAAGGAATCCGGGGAGATGCCAAGAGCCGATGCCACGATGGTGTCGTCTGTCATACTCAACAGAGCCATGCCCAGAGGCTGAAGCAGGCTGACAAGAGAGAGTGCCTTACTTTTATTGCCTTTAATGTCCAGGAGTTCAAGGGATAATTTATCCACCATTGTTTTAACAATATCAGAGGCCGATAAAGTGGCCGGGGATGCTGTGTCTGGCAGGTTTGTTCTCTGGAATAACGCTGGTATCTCTGGGGCAAAACGTATGTCATCCATAGTATTCTCTCCAATGCTTGATAAAAATTATTTAGCGAGCACAAACTCGCTGCCTCCATGCTTTGTGGCAAGGGATTGTCTTGTTAATCAGCCGCAAGTGACGGAAAACTGTAATGATTTACAGTATTGATCTGATAAATGGATATTCAGCGTTGCCGACCTGAATATTATTAAGACATTTTGTGTGGATAATAGTTCCCTGGACGGTCATAATCTTTGGTCTATTCTCGGTCCCCAGATCCCTGCGCCAGCACCACATGCACAAGCTGAGCATACCAATCGCAAATTTCATGCAGGGTGAATTGTTGGCTGATATCTGCAAGGGGATTGTGTGAGGCTTTGTTAAAAAAATCCAGAGATAATTAATCTCCGGATTGTGCATTGAAATTAAATTCAGAAGTTAAGTTCTCAAACAGTGTTTTGCAAGCTACAGATGAAACCACGACTTTAACAGGCTTTTCGTTCTGCCAAATTTTAACAGATTCTTCATATTTTTCTCCAATGGATTGTAATATTTCTTGTTTAATCTTAATGGCGTCGTTCAAAGAATTAACCACGATACCCAGGGCTATTTCCCTGGCTGCCATGGCACCTTTAATATCAAGCTTCCCGGTCGGGTTAAATACATGTTGTATTAAAGTACTGACATCAATAGCTTTATGAGGGGCAGCAGATAATTCCTCTAATGTAGAGGCAATAGTGGCTTCAATACTGCTTTTTCCGTCTTTTTGTAACTGCTCATTTTTGGCTGGTGAAAATTCAGATTTTGGAAAATCTTTATTGATTCTACTGGCTTGTGGATGTGTCTCGGTAGAATTCACCCTAACATTTTGAACAAGTTCGTCTTTCCTGAATGATGACCGGTTATTGAAATACTCTTCATCATCTGAAAAATCATCATCATCCGACAGATAACTATCTTCCTGATCCTGGGGGGGCATGATCACAGGCGAACCATCAGGCACCAAAAAGCTGTCATCCTTAATGACCATCTCAAGCAACCGATTACCTTTGCTGCCTACAATGGCTATATAGCTGGGGCAGTCAACATTAAAGGTGTTTTCGCCCCCCCTTGAAGCCGCTGTTGCAGCAGTGGCAATTGTGCTGTCAGCACCCTGTTCGTCAACGGATACTGTGATTTTCTGTACCATCCGCAGATTATAAGTGGGTGATGGGTTTAACCTGGACAAATCCCGAGCTGTTATGGATGTTCCCAGGGCATCTGTAATTTTTTCCAGTAGTTCAGTATCACTACCTTGCTTTACTTCTATTTTGGGAAGATCCAGCGTAATCTCCGCTTTACTTTCATCCAATTTGCTAATCAGATGGTTAATGGTTTCAGAATCAAGTTTGTTAATCGCTGTCGCACTGGTCCTGTTCGGTGTTATCGCGACCAATTTAAGATCTTCCCCATTTTCCGATCGGAAATCTTTGGCAATGGCAGTAAACACTTTATTGCCAGCAAAGTGTAAATTTTCTTTTATACGCATCTTCCTGACGTTTTTCATAGTTCCATCTGCGCACAGAAAACGGCACGAAGCCTTACTATTCAGGGGAAAAGCCTCCATCCAGACACCCCGGATTTCCATTACATTACCTAATACCAATGAAATCTGGTTCCGCTCAAATTCAGTAAGATCATCAAACAACTGCTTAATTTTTCCTTTGGTTTTCTCTTTAACAAAAGTATCTGCGGCGTCCGCTACGTTCTCTTTATCAATTTCCAACGTTTGGGTTTGATAACATTCAGACAGTATCCGGTCAAGATACTGATCCGTGGTAACAGAGGCTGTACCAACAAAGTTAGCGGCAGAGATGATCTTGCCAGTTTCATCATAAGGTCGGTCTTTGCTGAATTCACCAAGCTTTTGATGGATTTCCATCTCCAGCTCTTCAGTTAACGAGCCCGGGGGGATGTTCAGGAGCAATTCCTTCTTGGCGTTATCTTTCATACAGGCCAGAACCATGCCCAGAACCGGTGCCAGGCTGGCAGAAGACACTACCCTGCTTTTTTTGTCGGTAATACTCAGGATCGCAAACGATACGGTATCCATAAGTTTTTCAACAATATCAGAGGCCGATAAATAGCTCCGGGAGGATGTGTCCGGGGGAGTTAATGACTCTAATGACACTGATGGTGTTTGGCCTGAAGATATCGGTCCCATAGTATTCCCTCCATTTGATAATATTTAATTAGTGAGAAAACTCGCTGCTTCCATGCTTTCTATCTACTGATGATTGATATTATCCGGTCACGTATTGCCATCCGCTGTTCCTCTGTTATTAATGCCGCCCGTTCCCATTGTGGCGGTATCTCTGCCCGAATTTCTGCCAGAAGCTGTTGGGCTTCGGTTTGTTTGTGGGATATGCCCTCAAGCCACTGCAACCAACGCAGATCAAGGGTCGCTTCATGCAAATCAAGAAAACGGCGATGAATATCCAGAACTTCCGGACACCGGCTGGCAGATGGGTAGATATACATAACATCTCCCTCCCGACCATCGATGGGATCAAATGGGTCGGCAGTAGGCATACGGCCATGCCATTGTAAATAGCCCTCAGCACCGGATCGCCAGAGATACAGGCCAGCCGCTAACCGGGGTTTGGGCATGTTGTATAGCCAGACCGTGCTGTTTTCCTGCCAATCATCAATATTTTCTTCGGTCACTTCGGTGCCGTGGTTGATCAGGAGAAGGTCTGTTTCTTCGGCAAGTTCAGCCTGATGGTCATGGTTCAAATGGCCAGCAGTTTTAAATGGTTGGGCGTTGTCGTTTAGCAGGCTGGCGGTGTTCTTTATTTGCGAAAAGTGATCCCTGGCTGGCTCGTCAAAAATTGACCAGTAAATTTCAGGGAGGTTCTGGTTCTTTGATAACTGTTGCAGCTGTTTTAAGTCCGCTATTGCCTCTGTTTCGCCTTTCTGACTTAACAGGCGTTTCAACGGTGCGTAAGCCAGAATCTTGCCGTTGAAGCCAAAGCGCACTAATTGCTGCAGTTGCTTAATAAACGTCTGTCGTCCGGTCTCGGTGCCGGGTGTTGCCAATGCAGGGGCAACAGTGCTGAAACCGTGGGAAGCCAGCAGGGAAAGATCGCAGGAAGTGGTATTGGCACTCTGTCCTGCCAGAGCCTTGAACCACTGATAGTAGGGTGGCGGTTCCAGGTAGAGGCCTACAGGGGTTTCCAGTTCTGGCAGCACGGTCGGAAGTACCCGTATTTTATAATGCAGCAACCGCAGTTCACCACCGCTGAACAGCTGAATCATACCAGCGTAATCGCCAGGGAGTGCTTCAGTGGGAACTTCCACCTGAACATAGAGGCGTCTGGGCTTTTTGCTGGATAGGCGAAGGCTTGCCATATCGGCACGGAGATAGCTGTCATCCAGTATCAGTGACGTGGCATTGGGCGTCGGTCTTTCATAGCGCCAGTGCCCATAGCGGGTGATAACCTTTAAGGGTTCTCCATCCGACGATTTCGGTGGGGAAACCACAACGGCGGGTGCAACGTCATCCATCGGGCTTGCTATTTCAAAGGCCAGGTTAAGCAGGCTGTTTCGGGCTGCCAGATAAAAAGCGTCATCATCCTTTACCTGCTGGCTGATATCTTCCAATGACAGTGAATCTGGAGGGGTGTATGGCTCAGTGGTTACAGACCATTGATTCAGCAGGCGTTCCTGTCGTTTTTTCTGGGTAGCCTGGGCAAAGGTACCTTTAACAGGTTCCAGAACCAGAGCCGCCAGGTATCTGGCGTCATAGTCACCGGTCAGATCGATAGTCAACATCCCATTGATGACACCAATGTTTTTGCTGATAAAGTGACTTCGGCGTTCACCAACCAACGCCCACAAGTCCCCATCGATACCGCCTTCTTTTTTCCTGCCAGCCAGATAAACATCATTGATCCACTGCTCCCTGGTAAACTTCTCATCAACGATGGTGGTGCCATTGGCAATGATTTGCCGGTTAAGAAAGTGGGGCAGGTATTCCCATTCTCCCTGGTCCTGTGTCCACAGGCTGAGTTTCCATAATCCATCAGACCAGGGGATCTGCAGGCTGGAAACCCCGGCAATACCATCCCGAATCAGTGCATCACCGGAAGTGCGGACCCGTTCGGTGGTTTTGCCTTTCAGGTATGAGCTGTTTTTGCCAATGGATTCAAAGCCGGGGAAAGCCGCACTGTCGCCTGACCCAAAATCCAGTGCCAGAGTGTTTTCGGGCAGACTGGCGGCAGAGCTGATATGGATTTTTTCCAGCTCGATGCCCGCCCACATATCGGCACTGAACACAAACAGTTTGGTGTATGGCTGTGTAAAGGGTTGTCCGCCGGATGTTTTCAGCCCTGAGAGGGGCAGTACCACTGCAAACGGACCGGGTGAGAGCGTGAACTCCTGGTTGACCCTGGACCGGTAATCTGCGGAGCTTTCATTATCAATACGCACAATCAGGATTTGCTGTTTGTCTGAGCCATTATTGCCGCTGATGATCAGCTCAGATCCATTCTTAAAGTCGGACTGCTGGAAGGTGTGGATAAAGGGTGGTGATTCCGCTTCACTCAGCAGCAGGTTTTCATCACTTGACGAAGAGAAAGGGCTGCTGAGGCTTAAAATACAGGCAGCTGATACAGCCCATTGTCTGGTCGTTCTGCCAGTTAACCTTGCTTTTGGCCATATTAACTTTCGAAGCATGTACTTAATGGCCTGTTCCATGATCCTTTCAGCTGCCTCACAGTTGTTTGGGGGTAGCCTTAATATCGACGGAAAGGAGACAGTTTAAAGAATCTGAAATGGAGGAGAGACACTGGCGTTGATCCAGAGAACAGCGCCAGTGGTCAGATTGGCAGGGTCAGGCCAGGGCACCCAGAAAATTCTTCAGGGTAATAATAATGATCACCAGAACCATCAGGGAAAAATCCAGCCCACCAAGGGGTGGGATCACTTTGCGTATACGGCTGGTGAGTGGCTCGGTAATCTGGAACAGCAGCATCAGCCCCGGGTTATAGCTGTTCGGTGCTACCCAGCTGGCAATGGCGATAATGATCAGACTGAACATATAAATATTCAGAAACTCGATGCCCAGTTTAATCAGGCTGCTGATCAGGACACTGGGGAAAGGAATGGTCGCCAGAGAGAAACCACCTATCAACAGCAGTACATAGAGCAGTGCGATCTGAAGTATCAGCGCCAGAACCAGAGAGGCCATGTCCACACCGCCATAACCGGGAATTATCTTGCGGATGGGATTGAGCAGTGGCGATGTGGCTTTCACGATAGCTTGAGAAATCGGGTTATAGAAGTCGGCTCGAACCAGCTGAAGCAGGAAGCGAATCAACACAGCCATGATATACAAACCACCCAGGGTCTGGATCAGGAAGCTGAGACTCGAAGAAAGTGCAGACATAGAGTGTATTGGTTACCCTTTGGTCAAAATAATTTAATAATCTGTATGCATATTACAGCTTTCCATCGCCCGTCAACAGAATCAGTCTTTCAGCGTTTCTGCCAGTTCTATCGACCGGTTGACGGCAGCATTCATTGCCTGTGCCACCAGCTCAGGCAACCCCTGTTCCTGAAACGTCTTTATGGCCTGTTCCGTGGTTCCGTTGGGAGAGGTAATGCGACGACGAAGCTCGGCGACATCAACATCACTTTCCGTTGCCATCCTGGCAGCCCCCAGGGCCGTTTGCAGGGTCAGCTGTCTTGAGGTTTCTGCATCAAGGCCAAGGCGAACACCGACCTGTTCCATAATTTCCATCAGCAGGAAATAGTAGGCCGGGCCACTGCCAGAAACGGCTATTACCGCATCAATTAAGGACTCATGGTCGACCCACCTGGTAATACCTATGGCATTAAAAATATCATCGGTCAGCGCTTTTTGGGCAGTACTGACGTTTTTGTTGGCAAACAAACCGCTGGCACCGCATTGCAGTGCAGAAGGTGTGTTCGGCATGCTGCGTACGATCGAAAGGTGCTCGCCTCCCCAGTTCTGCAAACTTTCCATGGTAATGCCGGCAGCGACGGAGATAACCAGGGCATCCGGTTTTATGGACGGGCTTAAGTCGGTCAGAACCGCTTTCATCACCTGTGGCTTCACACAAAGCATAATGATGTCAGCCTGGCTGACGGCCTGGTGATTATCCACGGTGGTCGCAATATTAAATTTTTCACGGATATCGGACAATGTTTCTGCCGTTCTGGCGGAAGCAATCAACTGGTAGGTTGGCCAGCCATTATTGATCAGGCCACCGATAATACTGCTGGCCATATTGCCAGCACCGATAAAAGCAATGGTTGATTTATTCATGCGTTGCTGTCCCTTTGAGGCGCTTGCAGAGAAGGGCTGAGCAGAGGTTCTGGAGCCAAACAGTGCAGTACCAATACGAACCATGGTTGAACCTTCCTGAATCGCTGCCTCAAGATCATCCGTCATGCCCATGGACAGGGTATCCATCGTCAGTGAAAACTCGGTATTCAGGGTATGTAACGCATTGGTCAGTGCCCGGAAAGGCTCGCGCTGTCGGTCAGGGTCGGTTTCCGGGGCGGGAATAGCCATCAGGCCACGCAGCTTCAGGTGGGGTAAGCGGGCAATGGAGGGTACCAGCGCTGGCAGCTCATGCAGGCTGATCCCGGATTTTGACGCTTCGCCGCTGATATTCACTTGCAGGCAGATATTTAACGGAGGGAGTTCCCGGGGACGCTGATCATTCAGCCTTTGCGCGATTTTCAACCGGTCAACACTGTGAACCCAGTCAAAGTGGCTGCTGATATCCCGGGTTTTGTTGGACTGGATTGGACCGATGAAATGCCAGTGGATATCCGCAAGATCACTGAGCTCATCCATTTTGCCCAAGGCTTCCTGAAGGTAGTTTTCGCCAAAATGCTTTTGACCCAGATGCCATGCTTCACGCACCATAGAGGCAGGTTTGGTTTTGCTGACTGCCAGCAGTTGCACTTGCCCGTTGCGATTACAGGCTTGCTCAGCTTGATGAATTCGGTCATAAACCCGCTGAAATCGGTTTTGTAATAAGGTCATCAGGTTGTACATTACCGGGTAAATAATAAATTGGCAGGGAGATTGTTCTGGAATAGCGCTATTCCCAGATAATCTCATAGTTTACCTGCTTCCTGGTGTAAGGGGGATAATAAATGGATATTACAGAGCTATTGGCGTTCAGCTATAAACAGGGGGCTTCGGATCTGCATCTGTCGGCAGGACTTCCGCCAATTATTCGAATCGACGGTGATGTTCGCCGTATCAATCTGCCGCCCATGGAGCAGAAGGAAGTTCATGGTTTGATCTATGACATCATGAACGACAAACAGCGTAAAGATCTGGAAGAGCACCTGGAAGCGGACTTCTCGTTTGAAGTGCCGGGCGTTGCGCGTTTCCGTGTCAATGCTTTCAACCAAAACAGGGGGGCGGGGGCGGTGTTCCGGGCTATCCCCAGTAAAGTACTGACCATGGATGACCTGGGCATGGGACAGGTATTTAAAACCATTGCGGATAAACCCCGGGGGTTAGTGCTGGTGACTGGCCCTACCGGCTCTGGCAAGAGCACCACGCTGGCGGCCATGATGGATTACATTAATGACACCAAATATCAGCATATCCTGACCATTGAAGACCCCATAGAATTTATCCACACCCCGAAAAAGTGTCTGGTTAACCAGCGGGAAGTGCATCGGGATACTCATAGCTTCAGCAATGCACTGCGCTCTGCGTTGCGTGAAGATCCCGATATTATTCTGGTTGGTGAGATGCGTGACCTGGAAACCATCCGGCTGGCGATGACCGCTGCAGAAACCGGTCACCTGGTGTTCGGTACGTTGCACACCACCTCGGCGGCAAAAACCATTGACCGTATCGTCGATGTATTTCCGGCGGAAGAGAAGTCCATGGTGCGTTCAATGCTCTCGGAATCCCTCCAGGCTGTGATCTCGCAAACACTTTTGAAGAAAAACGGTGGAGGCCGGGTAGCCGCCCATGAGATTATGCTTGGCACTGCAGGTATTCGAAACCTGATTCGGGAAGATAAGGTTGCCCAGATGTACTCAGCCATTCAGACCGGCGGTGGGCTTGGCATGCAAACACTGGATCAGTGTCTGACGAACCTGATGAAAAAGGGACTGATCTCTCGTGATGTGGCTCGTGAAAAGGCCAAGGACCGTGACGCATTTTAGGTGTCGCACTCAGGGTAGACATTAAGGATTGATGGTAAATTTGCACCCTGCCTTCTTTCAGCACTTGATGAGGGGGGCTGGCGGTTGGTTGATAGGTGTTGCATGTCTTGCATTGGAACCACAAAGGCACAAAGAGCACGAAGAAGAGCTTTTCCTTTGTGTCCTTTGTGGTTCAAACACAGAACAGTAGCCAAATAAATGGATATTGAAAAATTATTAAAACTGGTCGCCGTAAAAAAAGCATCGGATCTGTTTATCACTGCCGGCTATCCTCCCAGTGTCAAGCTGGACGGACGTTTGATACCTGTCAACAAGACCCCGCTGACGGCCACAGAAGCAAAAGATATGGTGCTTGGGGTAATGGATGAGAAGCAGCGCCTGGAGTTTGAATTAAAGCAGGAGTGTAACTTTGCCATTGCCAAAATGGGGGTTGGCCGGTTCCGGGTCAGTGCTTTTCAGCAGAGAAATCAGTCAGGTATGGTTTTGCGGCGAATTGAAGAGAAAATACCCGGTTTCGAAGAGTTGAAACTTCCACCTATCCTGAAAGACCTGACCATGGTCAAACGAGGGCTGGTTATTCTGGTGGGCGCTACCGGCACGGGGAAGTCGACGACCCTGGCGGCGATGCTTGGCTATCGTAATGAAAACGACACAGGTCATATCATCAGCATTGAAGACCCCATTGAATTTATCCATCAACACAGAAGGTGCATTGTAACCCAGCGGGAAGTGGGGATTGATACCAAGTCTTATGAAGTGGCGCTGAAAAATACCCTGCGTCAGGCTCCTGATGTCATTATGATTGGTGAAATTCGCAGTCAGGATACCATGCAATATGCCCTGAACTTCGCGGAAACCGGCCATCTATGCCTGGCAACGCTGCATGCCAATAATGCCAACCAGGCATTGGATCGCATTCTTCACTTTTTCCCCCCGGAACATCATCACCAGGTCTGGATGGATCTTTCCCTGAATCTGAAGGGCATTGTCGCCCAGCAGCTGGTTCCTTCTCTGGATGGCACAGGGCGGCTTCCAGCCATAGAAGTGTTACTGAATACCCCCCTGGCCCAGGATATGATTCGCAAAGGGGATGCTCACGCACTGAAAGAGTTAATGAAAAAATCCCGGGAGCTGGGCATGCAGACTTTCGATCAGGCATTATTTGATCTCTACAACCGTGGCGAGGTCAGCTATGAAGACGCCATCCGGTATGCTGATTCTGCAAACGACTTGCGTCTGATGATTAAGCTGGGTTCAGAAGTGGATGAGAGTTATCTTACCCAGCGTTCTGGTAAATTGACCTTGCAGATGGAAGAAGCCTAAAAACCAATGGCGCTGACTTAAGCTTTAAAGCCCCGCAAACATGGGAATTGATACAGGTTGAGAGATTTGAATTGGAACCACAAAGCACACAGAGAGCACTAAGAAGAGCTTTTCTTTTCCTTTGTGCTCTTTGTGTGCTTTGTGGTTCAAATCGCAGGGTGTCTTAAAGCCTACGTATGGCAAGGCTTTCACTCTTAAGTCAGTGCCATTGGCCTAAAAACGCCGGCTCTTGATCCCGAGAACCTTGCCCATGCCTTCTTTACACAGGGCAAGTTCCAGGGAGCTGCGAATCACCTGCGCATTGTCGTGCTTCATTAAATCCGACAATATCATTTTCGCACGATCCATACCGATGCGTCTTAACACCCATTTGACTTTTAACAGATTCACGGCACTCATCGACAGCATATCGAAGCCCATGGCCATTAACAGTACCGCTGCAGCAGGGTCACCCGCCATTTCACCGCAGATGCTGACGGTCTTTCCTTCCTGATGGGCATCGTCCGCAACTTTCTGTAAGGCATGCAGTACGGCGGGGTGAAAGGAGTGATAAAGGTCAGATACCCGGGGGTTGTTGCGGTCTACGGCCAGCAGGTATTGAACAAGGTCATTCGACCCGATGGAAAGAAAGTCGACACGTTGTGCAAGGTCCTTGACCATATAAACGGCAGCGGGCACTTCCACCATCACACCCACCGGTGGCATGGATACTGGCAGGCCTTCAGCAAGCACTTCCGCATGGGCCCGGTGAATCAGGTGTTGCGCTTCCTCGACTTCAAAAATACTGGATACCATCGGCAACATAATCCGGAGATTATCCAGCCCCACGCTGGCTTTCAACATGGCCCGGACCTGCACCAGAAAGATTTCCGGATGATCCAGTGTTACCCGAATCCCCCGCCAGCCAAGGAAAGGGTTATCTTCCTTGATGGGGAAATAACTCAGCGACTTATCCCCGCCAATATCCAGGGTTCTCATGGTCACGGGTCGTGGCGCAAAAGCTTCAAGCTGGTGTCGGTAAATCTTTTCCTGTTCGGATTCACTGGGAAAACGATCCCGAACCATAAAAGGTACTTCAGTCCGATACAGACCAACACCTTCAGCTCCTCTGTCCAGTGAGCGGATGGTATCGGTCATCAGTCCGGTGTTGACCCAGAGTGGAATACGGTAATTATCCGGGGTCTCACAGGGCAGATCTCTGATGGCTTCCAACCCCTTACTGAACTGATTTTCCTCTTCCAGTACTTCGATGTAATAATCCAGCAACTCCTGGGCCGGAGAGGAGTAGATCAGGCCAAGATTACCATCCACAATCAGTTTTTTTCCGGACAGCTTATGGAAAGGCAGATCAACCACCCCCATGACGGTAGGCACACCTAAAGCACGGGCAAGAATAGCCACATGGGAGTTACTGGAACCTTGCTTGGAAACCAGACCCGCCAGTGACTCCTGTGGAACCTCGCCCAGCATAACCGGAGAAAGCTCCTCGCTGATCAGAATGGTATTCGCAGGGTATTCAACCCTCGCATGCTCTCCCTGCTGGAGATGAGAAAGTACTCTGCGCCCCAGGTCCCTGACGTCGGCAGCCCGTTCACGGAGATAATGATCGTCCATCATTTCGAAATTGCGGATATGCTCTTCGATCACCTGTCTCAAGGCACCCTGTGCCCAGGATCCGCCCCGAATCCGCTCTCTTATCTCCTGACCAAGGGCCCGGTCATCCAGCATTCTCAGATAAACATCAAAGAGTGCATGTTCCTCGGCAGGTAAACGGTCAGACAATCGTTCAGCGGTGTCTTTCATTTCTTTTCGCACCGCAGCCAGGGCATCGTCAAGCAAGGCGAGTTCCAGATCTATATCCTTGCAGGTTCGCTCAGGTACCGCACCAAGATCAGCCGGAGGCGTAATCACCACCGCCTCGCCGATGGCTACCCCTGTGGCACCGGCACTCCCCTGAAAGCGCGCAATTCGTTTTTTGCGGGTGGGCGTGGAGACATTATTGATTGAACCGGTTGCCTGGGCATGGGCAATAACCCCTGCCAATTGGGCCGACATGGTGACCAGAAACGCTTCTTCATGTTCATCAAAACGCCGCTGCTCAACCTGCTGAACCACCAGCACACCCAGCGTATTACGGTGATGGATAATGGGGACACCGAGAAAAGAGGTGAATCGCTCTTCTCCGGTTTCGCGGATATAGTGAAATTTCGGGTGAGAAGCAGCATCTTCGAGGTTTATGGGCTCTTCCCGCAGCCCCACCTGTCCAACAAGGCCTTCAGAATGAAAGAGAGTCACCTGTCCGACTGCGGAAGGGTTCAAACCCTCTGAAGCCATCAGAGTATAAGAGGTGCTCTCAGAATCGTATAGATAGACCGAGCACACCTCGGTGTTCATGGCACCACGAACCCGCTGCACAATAATCTGCAGTGCCACTTGTAGATCAGAGGCAGAACTGACTTCCTGTACGATATTGCGCAGGGTGTTTAGCATGTCTATGACGTATCCGGTCTGATAATACTTGCTGCAACTACTTTAACAGTACAATAGCAATCCATGGCAAATTATATTGCCTGTTAACATCTTTCCTGTTATTGCAGCCCACAGGTTTAAATACATATCCATTGGGCCCGGGAGGCAGTCCGAGAATAATGCCCATAGCGAGGTTGGCAGAAAGTTGAGTATATAAAGCCAGAATTTTTTGATGAATAGTGCTTCTATTTGCTAAAAAATTCCGACTTTTTAGACCAATTTACTGCCGCCGCAGTAGGGCAGTTTATTCCACGTCAGCCTCCTGACAACCTGTCACCCCCCTTTGGACTGTAACTTCCCAATTCTGGGTACCAACTCTTTCAGCGCCCGCCTGTAGACTTCCCGTTTAAAAGAAACCACCTGACCAAGAGGGTACCAGTAACTCACCCAGCGCCAGCCATCAAATTCCGGAGACCTCGTGTGGTCAACCCGAATACGGTCATCATTGCTCAGCAGCTTCAGCAAAAACCATTTCTGCTTCTGTCCGATGCACAGCGGTTGCTGATCCCGGCGGACGAGTCGTCTCGGTAGACGATAACGTAACCACCCCCGGGTGCAGCCAAGGATTTCTACATCTTCAGGATGAAGACCTATCTCCTCAAACAGCTCTCTGTACATGGCATCTTCCGGCGTCTCCCCATCATTGATACCACCCTGGGGAAATTGCCAGGCATCCTGCCTGATCCGCCGAGCCCACAATAACTGACCGTGATGATTCGCCAGGATAATGCCTACATTTGGCCTGAATCCATCGATGTCAATCACGTATATGGCTACCTTAGAGCCACCATCCTATGGTACGAATACCCCCCCCACTTCCAGGAACATAATCATAACCCCACACTAAAACGGGGCATGAAGCTGGCTGTTCAAAGAACAACAGGATTTAGACGCAATCACTTGTCGGTGGCCACTTAAACTATTACTTATCACGCATTGTTTCACAAACGGATACAACACAGCAAACCTTCAGGGTGAATGGCGATTGGAACGATCAAACTCATTGACATGACGTACCAGGAGGCTGTTCGAAAATATCCGGGATAGACTGCCCTACTGCACGGATGCAGAATCCAGAGGTAACAAGGGGGCCTTTGTTACAGAGGGCTGTTTCTCCCCGAACAGCCGTTTGTCTTCCATTGATTGTGAGTAAAGCCGGTTATACCAGTCATTTGCTGAACGACTGAATTCAGGGTCTACGTCGTCCTGGAAAGCGCGCATGGCGATGGTTATATACTGGTAGGTCTTGTTGGCTAGAGCTCTTGAGCCATCAAAGCAATTCATATAGTAATGAATAGAGTCCAGATACTCACCTTTTCTGAAAAAGATAAACCCCAGTTGCTTATTTATGGCCATGAAGTACGTGTGGTCACTTGCATATTCAGGCACAGACAACTGCTGGAACAGAGTGTCGATGGCCAGATCCAGTTGATTCAACCGGGTTAATGCTATTGCTACATTAAGGTTGAAATGATAACTCAGCTTTTTACACTCCAAAGCAAAATTCAAGGCACAAGTCCAGGACGTAAACCAATTAGGATCTCCTGGCTTCAGGCTCGCAGCCAGGGATTCCAGATCTTTCCATCGGGTAATGGCCCATTTCATCTGATCTGGCGGCAGATACTCCGTGTAAGTCGGTGCAGCTCCCAAGAAAGACATGGATGAATAATAGAGTGGAAAGATAAAATTCGAGATCTCTACTTTATTTTTTCTTGTCTTGGGCTGCAGATAATTGAACCAGCAAACAGCATTGGTTACAAATTGCTTGTCATCACACATTCTAATAGTTTGCTTCATTGCGGAATGTATAAATGAGTAGGTATCATTAGGGACATCCATCGTGCCTACAAAACCACGCATAAAATATTTTATGGAAGTGATGTAGCTCCGTTCTTTATAAAATAAGAATCCTAACTGTTTGTTAACACCCAAAAGATATCTCTGATCATTAGACGTAGCCAGCTGATCAAGCAAAATCTCTTTTGCCCGGTTCATATACTTGAGTCTTGTTAAAGCTTTCGCCACATTCAAATTGTAGTGATAGTCCTCCTCAGAGCACTGCAAGGCAAAATCAAGGGCGTTCTGCCACGCTTTAGCCCATTGTTTGGTCCCGCCTTGATGGGACTTTGCATAATTTGCCAATAAGTCCCAATGGGAAATCAGGATTTTTTTTCTCAAAAAAGCCGGAAGTTGTTGAGAACTGAGTACATCCGCCGCCGATGACTCCAAATGTGCAGCGGTAATCACTTCTTCATCATGGTTGGTCGAAGAGACAGATTCACTTGCATGAGGTGTCTGGGGATGTACAAGATCCTGTGTTTGTACAGGGTCAGCACTTGCTTCTGCTTCCGGTGGCCAAAAGCTGGGAAAATTGACTGCTCCAGACTGCTCACCGATACTCAGGTTTTCCATCAAATAAACAGGAGCTAATGCAACATGATCTCCCGATGGGGTGGGTTTGCTTAAATAACCATCCACCGTTTCAGGCCCTGTGTTGGATACCTGCCTTTGCTTCCATAAATGGCTAAAGTTATTATCCACTGGTTGAACATAAGGTTCTGCAAACGGCTGTGGTATTATGCAGGTAGTTGGCGGAAACACAGAAGAGAGGCTCTCTCTTTGCTGATCCGCCAGACAAGTTTCAACAGGCGTAGATGGGGATAACTCAGTCATCGACGACACATGAGTATGATGGCCTTTCAGGACATTTAAATGACTCGTAGAAGTAGAATAACTGGCTGTTTTCGGAGCTAAACCTCGTCCACTCTCATCAAGCAGGTTATACAGATCTTTCTCAATCCAGTTTTTTGGATCATGACTATTTGCATTAGCCAGATAATTTGTTCCTGCTTCAGGGTGACAATTTGATACTTGACGTTGGCCAAAAACTGCTGAATCAGTCTGACCAGTGTTAAGGTAATCATAACCATTCATCAGGCCAAATGGCATACCTGGTAATACACCACTATTTCTTTCCATAACAAAACTCAATTGACGAAAAACTCTTAGACAGTCTTGGTAATAAAAAATTCAAAAAACTTAATATTCAGAATTGGGTAATTGCTTTTGGGTTGATAAAGAACCTGTATAATCCCGAAACACTCGGCCTTAATAATAAACCGGAGTAACAATGACCCTGGCAATCTTTGATCTGGACAATACTCTCATTGCTGGTGACAGTGATGCCCTGTGGGGAGAGTTTATGGCCGCTAATGGCCTGGTTGATAGTGAAAGCTTCAGGGAAGGTAACCACCGTTTCTATAAACAGTATCAACAGGGGGTTATGGACATCCGGGAGTATCTGGATTTTTGCCTTGAGCCATTAACACAATACTCCCTGGAAGCGCTTGCCACCTGGCATGGTCAGTTTATGGCACAGGTTATCAGCCCCATCCTGTTGGATAAAGCGCTGGCCAGGATAGAACACCATCGCCAGCGTGGTGATTATATTATGATCATCACCGCGACCAATCGCTTTGTGACCAAACCCATTGCTGACCAGTTCAAGGTAGATGCCCTGCTGGCCATTGACCTGGAGATCAGCGACAACCGCTATACTGGCAACGTTACCGGAATCCCCACCTATCAGCAGGGGAAAGTACTCCGCCTGCAGGAATGGCTTAACCAGCACCCGGAGCACTCAATGGCAGGCAGCTACTTCTACAGCGACTCTCAAAATGACCTGCCGCTGCTGAAGAAGGTCGACAACCCTGTCGCTGTCGACCCCGACCCGGAACTCAAAAGCTTTGCAGAAGCCCATGGCTGGCCAGTTATCAGTTTCCGTTAGTGGCTCTATGAATCTTAAAGGCTATTTATTGAACAGTTAACCGGGCAAAAATCGCTTTGATATAGTCCGTCTCCGGAATGCATGGGTGCACAGGATGATCCGGTCCCTGGTGCCCCTGGTCCAGAATCTGCAGGTTACGGTCAATATGACGACTGCCAGCCCGTAGCAAATCGATCATATTATCCCGGTGCAAATGCATTGAGCAGGAAGCTGCCACCAGATAACCATCCCTCTCCAGTAAACGCATAGCCAGCTCATTGATGCGACGATAGGCCTGTTCACCCGCTTTAATATCTTTGCGCTTTTTAATAAAGGCGGGCGGATCAACAATAACCAGGTCAAACCGTTCCTGGCCGTCTTTCAACGCTTTCAATGCTTCAAAGGCGTCACCTTGCAGAGTGTCCACCTTATGCTGAACCTCATTGAGTTCAGCATTGGCATGAACATTTTCCAATGCCAGGGCAGAGGCATCGACGCAGGTCACTTTATCCGCCCCGAAAGCCGCCGCCTGAATGCCCCAGCCACCCACATAACTGAAAACATCCAGCACCCGTTTGCCTTTTACATAATGCCGCAGGCGGTCCCGATTGAGCCGGTGATCATAAAACCACCCGGTTTTCTGGCCTTCCATTACCGGAGCCTGAAAGCTGACCCCATTCTCTTCCAGCACCACCACTTCCGGAACGGTTCCGGAAGCTACCTCAACATATTGGGGCAGGTCTTCAAGCTTGCGGGCATTGCCACTGTTCTTGAACAAAATACCTTTAGGTTTCAGAACCTGGTTTAACGCTTCAACAACGTCATCCCGAACCAGCTCCATGCCCGCCGTGGATATCTGCGCCACCAGTACCTCATCAAACCGGTCAACCACCAGACCGGGCAATCCGTCACTATCACCATAAACTAACCGGTAGTAGGGCTTTTCAAACAATCGCTCGCGCAGACTGAGAGCAATGTTAATTCTGTGAATCAAAAGCGCCTTATCCAGTGGCCGGTCAACTTCCCGACTGACCAGGCGGGCACAGATCAGGCTATTGGGGTTCACATAAGCCGTACCCAGCGGCTTGCCAAAGGCATTTTCAACCAGTACGCACTCACCCACGGCAAAGCTGCTCAGTGGTGAGGTCTGCGTATCCACTTCATTACTGTATATCCACAGGTGCCCGAGTTTCAGGCGGCGGTCAGCCTTATTCTTCAGGCGTAATCGTTTTAATATCATGAGCGAACCCTTTTCATTCAGGCAGATCCCGTCAGGCTGGAATACCGGTAAAGCCTGAGAGATAATCCAGGCGTCAAAGCCAGAATCAGCCAGGAACCGAAAATCACGCCTTGCCATCCCATCCAACGCCAGAACAGGTCCAGATAAAAACCAGATAAAGGGAAGACGCACAGGCTTTCGCCTGTTTCGCATTATGGCTTACCCAGCTGCTGGCAGAGGAATGGGCAATGAAAAAACCAAAAGCATTTACCAGAAAACCGGTAATGATCATTATGACATTGGCAAATATACGGATACCAACACCTTTAATGGAACTTTAGTCTCTACCAAAACCTTCACAGGAGCTGTAGAGATGTCCCATAACAATTCCCATAACGACGAAGAACCATTGAACACCCTGCTCCAATCATTGCTGGACAGGGCCGATAACCGCTCAACGATGGACCTTCTCGAGTCAGCCCACAAAGGATTTACCCGGGGTGCCAATGACTACGTTGAAGGGGCAACAGGAAAAATATCCCCAGCCGATATTAAAAAACATCTTCGGATTTATCCCCTGGCACAAATGCTGATCAGCATTGTCAAATACCATGAGCTGAACAAGAACACGGATATTATCCGCCAAACAGTTATGGCCTTGCTGGATAGCCTTGATGACAGCCTGCCTTCAGAGTTTGATGAGGCTCAGACACTGGAGTCAACGCTGCACTGAACTCGTTCCAGCAAAAGCCACTGAATGAGGGACCTGAGTAATGATTGATCAAAGTGAATTGCAGGAAAAAGGTTACATTATCGTCCCTGACCTGGTGCCGGGGCAGTTACTCCAGCCCGTTATCAAAGCCATTACCGACTTTCTGGAGGTTAATCTGGATGATCCCACAACCTGGTACCGGAAAAACCTGGGCAGTAATGGTATTGTGCCCATTCATCATCATCAGGCATTCTGGGATATCCGCCAGTATGAGCCTGTCTACCGATTGTATGCTGACCTGTTAAAGACAGACGATCTCTGGGTAAGGTTGGATCGAGCCTCCTTCAAACCCCCCTGGCGTCCGGAGCACCCGGATAAGAAAGACGACAGTCAGATCCACCTGGACAGCCATCCGGAAAAAGTGTTCCTGCCAAGATACCAGGGGATTCTCTACCTGACGGATACGGCGGAAAATCAGGGGGCATTCTGTTGTGTTCCCAGCCTTTACACCGGGAAACAAACGACACTGGATCGCAATTCTCTACTCTTTACCGATGAAGAGCTGAAAGGCCACGATATTGTCCATCTGGCGGGCAAGGCCGGAACCTTCATTCTATGGGACTCACGCCTGCCCCATGCCAGCAGCCTGAACCACCATTCAAAGCCACGCCTGACCCAATATATCTCCATGTTCCCGGCGGGTACCGAAGATAACCGGGAAGAGCGTATTCAGCTATGGCGTGACAAAAGAGCGCCTGAGCGCTGGCGTAACTTTCCGTATCAACAGGACCCGGAACCCGGTGAACCCGCTAAACTGACGCCCGTGGGAGAACAGCTTCTGGGTCTTGGATCAACATAGTCTGGACTGATGCATCAAGAGCCTGTCTTAGCCTCTGCAATAAGACGAATGGTCGTTTCTGTCAGCAAACTGACCGAACGCCAGAACTGACTTTTTTCTGTTTGCAATTCAGGCTCACTCTTTTGCAGTTGCAGCAAACTCTCTTGCAGTGCTTTCGGGCATACCGCAGGACGGCAGGGGGCCTCTGGCCCCTGGTAGTTCTCCCGGTAAAAACGGGGCCAGTCAAACAGTATGCCGGGGTCAGCTTTGCCACGAAAGCCGGCAATATGCTCATGACCAAACACCCTCTCAGGGTCGCGCAAATCAGGATAGTGTTCTTTGAACCTGGCCATCACCTGCTGCAACGACCGGTACTGTGCTTCGGTAAACGGGAATACATTACCGTTATAATTCACCAGCTCGATGCCAATAGAGCAGTCATTTAACCCCTGAACGCCTTCCCACTCACTAACCCCTGCATGCCAACCGCGATAGACATGGCCATCCAGACAGTCAACCAGTTCATAAATCTCACCATCCGTATCGATCACCAGATGTGCAGACGCACAGGACTCAGGGTTCATAAAAATGTCCAGCGTATCTTTCAGGTCTACCGCTGTATAATGAATTACCAGATAATCCACAGGAATTAACCAGTCATCCCTGTTCGCAGTTTTTACCCTGTTCACATTCAGAGTCATAAGCTCGCAGCCAGCCAGATATCAATCAACTTATCATTGTCTGATTATCCAGAGACTGCAAGCGGTCACGATGTAACGATAAAGAAATTTTTGGAGGATAAACCATGGCCAAAGGGCTATTAAAGCATCAGGAGCGACAGAGTGCCCTGAGTTTGCTGGGAAAGGATCTGGCACGGCGGGCAAAATCGAAATGTGAACTGTGTGAAGCGTCCGGCGTTCCACTGTCCATCTATGAGATAGAGCCTGTTCCCGGCGAACCAGATTACGACTACTGTCTGATGCTCTGTGAAACCTGCAAAACGCAACTGGAGCAGCCAAAACGTCTGGAACCCAACCACTGGCGATGCCTGACTAAAAGTATCTGGAGCCAGATACCCGCGGTTCAGGTGGTTTCTCTTCGACTGCTAAGAACATTATCCCAAAGACAGGACTGGGCTATCGAAGCGCTGGAGCATGCTTACCTTGAGCCTGACATTGAGGAGTGGGCAGACGCCGCAAAAATCTGAAAAGGGAGCAAAAAAAGAGCCATTTATTGTTCAATAAATGGCTCAGCGTTCTTTAATCTTTTCGCTTTAACATCACCAAAGCCATCTGGCTATCAAGCACTTTTAGCTTTCTTTCGGCTTCTCTGAAGTGTCTATGAATGCCATTGACCTTTTGGTCAGCAAGTTGTAGCGCGGCTTCTGTATTCCGATCCGGCATCGTAACCACCATAGGAATCGTAACATCTTTTTCACTATCGCCCATGGAGTCGGTATAGTGAAGCAGCCCGTTTTTACGATCTCTTAGCCAGGCTAAAAAGTGGCTTTCAGCAATCGTAACCATGGCATCGGCTCCATAAGTGATTTTTTTGTCACCTTGCAACGTGGGCAGGCTAACATCCTTTTGCCAGTCTAATTTACACCTTTTGTGTTTGCCCTCATTAGGTATGATCATGAATATGACTTCCGGACAATCATCTTTTCCCTCCGGTAAAAGTGCTTTTAAAGCACCGTTACTATATTTATCCTTCAAGCCATCAATAAAGATATCGATCAAATCTTGAAAGTTATCCGCTCTCTTTGTTTTCGTTGTTACTACATTTCCTGAATGTGGAGCGCTTTGTGAATATCCAGTCAGCACTTCTTCAACTTTGATTCTTTCTCCATTTTCAACTTTTTCTGACTCTCTGGAACGAACGAAAGGAGTATCAAGCAGACAGTGTTTATCCATTCCAAGGATGATTTTCTCGGACAGATTCCCGTCCTTATCAAAGTACTCAAAAATCTTGCGGATTACACCCTTATGTGCATGATGGTGCTCCTTCTTCAGCTTTAAACTCAAGATGTCATTTTCATTATGATAATATTCAATAGTCTGTCCGATAGTATTCCTGTTGTACTCGTGAGGTTTGGTTTCCCTTTTTTTGAGTTTTAAATTTCCAGGAACTTCTTCCTCCTTTATGGAAGTCTTAAAATTTGGTGCTTTTCTGGTAGTTTTTTCTAATTCTTTACGATCATGAGACATCTCAATCAAGGTGACTTTTTGTTTGAGTGACATGGGGACACGCTCTAATTGCGATATACTTTGTAACGGCTCGGCTTCAGTATTCAAATACCCATAGATTTCACTGAGCATCTTGTTTATAAGCTCATTGTGTTCCAGTTGTTCTCCAAAGGGTACAAATTTCAAATCCTTAAGATCAGCTTTTGTTATCTGCTGACCTACAACCAGAGAAGTGCCTTTGAGACGCATACAACCTTTAGATGAATCAGGAAGAGAGGTAACCGTAGCGTATAATGAACCATGTTTTGGAACTGCTGATATTGCTAATGAAATTGTCGCTTTTTTATTGTCAGTGTTTGTTAATTCTGTGATATTGTCGAATGCCGATTCAACCACAAAACTTACCTGCTGCCCTTTATTATTATTGAAAGCAGTATCTACAGCATCACTATTCAATGTGGCTGCTATCAGGCTAAATTGTAATCTGATATTATCAAGTCCATCATTTGAAATATATTTATCAATATCTCCACAAGTATTGAATTTCTTCAGTAGGCTAACTAACCTTTCCAGGGATCTGGCATCATTAAATTTCCCTGAATGATGAAGTGTTTCAATTCTATGATTGGCATCACTAATCAAAGTATCCAGCACGCCATCATGTGAAAGACACATAAAGAAGGATGCAAGGCCACAGTTATTGTTTCTTGCTTGAATACCTGCTGCTCTTACCGTTGCTTCACTTGGATTAGCGATAGGTCCGTCGGCATGAATTGCTGCTTGTTGTGGTAATGATGGACCCTCAAGACATTTTGCCAGAATATTACAAAGTGAATCTCTACCACCATGAGTGGCTGCCTCAACCTCCGTGGTAGTCAGTTGGATAGTACCAATATTGCTCCATATCCTTTCCTCGGTAGCGGCATCCATTGGACATGACTTTTTAAGTTGCTTCATTATTGCCGAAATTTGCTCCTCAGTGATTCTGGTACTCTCGGATTGATTCGGCAGCGCTGACGGATCAATCTTTTGATTCTCCAAATCAAATACCAGAGAGGGCGTCAGGTCATTCAGGTCATTCATGCCCAGGGCGACCCAAGGCTCCGCTGCCTGTCTTTGCGGATGGTCCGGCCAACGGGTAGCTTGAGATTCGGCGCGGATAAGAGATTCAGTACCATACTCATCTTGTTTAGTGTCTACGAAATGCCATGAACCAGATGAACTGTCTGGACTGGATGTACCTGAGCTGTGATCAGGTGAAAGAACACCCACCTCTTCATTCATTGCCTCCCAAATAGCCTTTCTTAGGTCGTAAACGCGTTTATCTTCCTCAGAGCGCCTGGAGTCAGGGGCAATGGTGTGATGACCTCCAACCGCTTCTATGACTTGATTTGACATATTGGAATCAGAAATAGATTTCTCAGGTCTATCAGCATTAGAAAGCTCATCAGCAGACACTGAAACCTGGTTAGCTTCAACAGTAGGGCCTGGGGGAGTAGTCAATACCGGCGTGCTCAGCGTGGTGTACGCCGCTAGCACTTTATCCAAAGCATCCTGAGTTTCCTCTTTCCAAAAGTATCCAGCAGCTAGCTCGATAATATTCTTATCCAGTCCTAATGAGTTAATGCTGCTTACAACATTTTTTAGGCTCTCGCCTTCTAATCGAGCATAGCGACGAATATTAAAGGATAATGTTGTAAATGGCTCTCTGGTTGCACCGGCCAAATGTTCAGAGTCAGCTTTTGGCAGGCCCTGAGTTACCAGCTGAACAGGCGTGTCTGGAGCTTTTGTCAGGGCCGCATCGGACCTTGCCGTGGTTACCGGTGCAAGAGGCCTGCTGCCCACTCCCTTCATTAGATGCTTTCGCCTCGCTCCGCCGGGCTCTGGCGCTTTCGGTAGACTCCGGCCTTCTGCCAAAGCGGAAGTGACAGCAACTTTCGCTTCAGGCCTGATTGGCCGGAAGTGAGAGCTCGGTGGAATAAGCGGGGGCGTAACGTTCTTCACAGCAGCATGTTGTGAACTGACCTTTGGAGGCAGTTCTTCAGGCTGTCCGGCATGCTTTATCCATTCGGCAGCCGCCAAGCCATTCCTGATGTCAAAGCAGAGAGATTTGGTCAGTTCCTCATCTCTCAGACCCAGGAAAGCACCATCAGATGGATCTGCAACCGGTGTCAGTGGCCGATCTTGCTTGTTTTTAGTCGGTGGAATGGGCACACACTGCCGAGCTTGTGGTTTAAACCGGTCTGCCCGGGCATGCTGTATTTCTCCTTGAGTTTCAATACCAGGTGGTTGCCTGGACCGGTTAAGTACCGGGCGTTTAATTTTTACAGGCTTTGCTTTCGGTAGTTGAGGAGCGTGTGTTGCCCCTGGTTGTCCCGGTCTATTGTCAGCGGTTTGAGCTCGCAGGTCGTACTTGGGTGAGTATTTTTGCCTATTCCCCTCAACTGTTGAATCAGACTCCTTTGCTCTAGAGCCAGTTTCAGAATTGGGCATCATGTCATAATTGGAAAGAATGTGTGCTTTGGCCACCTCTTCGAGGGCCAATTTGTCTGGGAAAGTTAACGTCGTATCAGGTTTCAAATTCTTTAAACACTCCATGACTGCTACCGAGTTTTGCTGTGTCGACACAGCATTATGAACCTCCTGTTCAGTTACATTATTCATAAATTGGAGTCTTGGGTGAATTCCTTTATTGAAGATTTTACATATTACCCTGGCAATATCACTCAAAGACTCTGCAGAGGAGTCAGGGGCAGAACTCCGGTTGTGGGGTGAAGATAACCGGGTAACTGCAGTCTGTTGGCTTATTGAATAAGTAGAGGTTTTTGGTGCAAGTCGAGATCCTGAAATACCGGGGATTACAGAACCGGGCCCCGTGCTGCCTGAAACTCCGGAAGGCCCCGCCAGCCTTGTTGAACAGGGACGACCTGCGAATTGCTGCGATGGAACAGGTTGTCCTGTTCCATCATTTTTAGCCTGATGTTTATATCTTTCATGAGTACCCGTTTCATGCCTGCGCCTTGCAGATTCAGAGGGGCCGGCACCAGGAGAAGAGCTTGTTGTTCCATAACCTTTGTTCCCAACCTTATTATCCATTTTTAACTCCTTAAATACTCTGGAAAGATTTTTTAACCGTACGGGGTTTAATCAGCTTATGGATTTCCTGTATTCCACAAGGACGTATTGTTTCGCTTACTTCAAGCAACAGTCATTGCATTCGTTAAGAAATAACATCTTAAGCCTGATTAAGTTCGAATGATTTTCTAATTACCTCTTTTAGATCAATATTGAGGACAATAGTTCATTAAAGAAATAAAAATACCAAGGTAGAAAATTCTTCAGTACTATTAAACTATTGATATTTAATGACTATCTGATTGTCAGGAGTATGTTGATCCACGTCTGGACAATCCAATTTAAATCACTGATTTAATAAGATGAGCCAATGAGCAGCAGGGGATTTCACCATTGTGCAGAATGTAAACCAAATCAGAAGCTTGCACTCTGAGCAGGGAGGGCTTTATAGTCATTATCATGAGACAATTATGCAAATATTACACTTTCCTGTTACTTCTGCCCGCCAGCTTGATGGCAGAGACACCAGAGCCTGCCAATCCGGTCAGTGAGCTGGATCTGTTTCAGGTTGTCATGCCCATGCTGATAGTGGTCAGCCTGATTTTTGCGTTGGCCTGGCTGGTCAAGCGGCTTAACCCCAAACTGCCGGCCATGGGAAAAGATATCGAGTTATTATCCAGTGCGCCTCTAACCAATCAGTCACGCCTGACTCTGGTTCGGGTGAGTGGCAAAGATCTTCTTATTGGCATCACACCTAACCAAATTACTCTGCTGAAAGATTTTGATGCCCCGGTCGTCGAAAGAAGTCAGATCAAAGGGCAGACGGATCTGGCAGAGCAGTTTAAAAAACTCCTGCGCTCCAAAACGGATGGTGATAAATCCTCTGAGAAAGCGGATGGTTCAGGGGCCCACGATTAAAGCCCCGTTAATCAACTCATCTTGATCTTCGGGGGCTTTCCTGCCTGACTGTTGTTTTACGGTTTTCCACACTTGGTTATACACAAATAAACTTATTCATAACTGGAAACAGGAGTTATACAGGTAACGCACAGGTTATCCACATAAACCTGTGCGCAACCTGTCAATGGCTCCTAGCGTTCCATCATTTGTGATATCAACATCATCATCTTCATTTCCGTCAGACAGATCTGCTGTAAGGATTGCCGGTTATCTTCACTGAGATACCCCAGACATTCATTTTGCTCATCCCGATTGTGCCATTTCCCAGCGGCCATATTATCCGGGTAGTAATGCAACAGCTTCTCCTGCAGACCCTGGTGTTTTTCCTGCATGACCATCAGCATGCCGATCAGCACTGCAGGTGTGTCTCTCGATATTTCCTGGCGCAACTTGAGGTAATTAAAGTAGAGCATGATGATCCGCTCAGTACTGTCCCGCAGGCATAACAGACAGAGGTAGGATTCATCCTCAATGGGAAGCGAATCGGCAGAGACCGCAGTCGCCACTCCTTCCAAACTGTCTTCCCGTGCAGACGGTCCACTGAGCTCTTTGACATCACCATCAATTACCCACGCCATCGTAACCTCCTTCCCTGAGGTAGTGTTTTCTTCAGGTTAATCCAGATAGTGAACAGATTTCCACAGTTTCCCTGATCAACTCCCTGAATGAGCTGTGGATAAATCCTTTTATCCCTTACAGTTACTGGGTAAAACAATACCTGTTTATTTTTTGTACAGACGCAATTTGGCTCACACCTCCTTCAAAATATTTGCAGGAGACTGACTGATGACCCGGCGAATCCCCAGCCATCCGGCAATACCCAGAACAGCGGCACCAAACAGGGGTAATGCACACCAGATAAACCAGGCAGGTTCCCAACGCAACTGGAAAACCCGGGTATTTAGCAAATAGCTGGCAAGCTCGGTACCGCAGGCTGCCAGTAAACCTGCCAGAATACCGAACAGAACAAACTCGCCGATCTGCATGATCAAGAGCTGACGACGGGTTCCTCCCAGTGAGCGAATCAATGCGCCCTCGTGCAGGCGTTCATCAATGCTGGATTCAATCACGGACATCATCACCAGCAACCCTGCCAATAGCAGTGCTACCAGCATTGCTTCGACAGCAATGGTTGATTGCGCCAGCATCTTCTTTACCTGGTTAATCACTGCGTCCAGGTCCAGTAAGGTCATGGTGGGAAACTGAGTGACCAAACCATTGAGCAGCAGTTTATCCTCTGCATCCAGATAGAAACTGTTCAACCAGTTAGCCGGCAGATCCTGTAAAACGGCCTCAGGAAAAATCATGTAAAAATTAGGCCGGAAAGACTCCCACTGGACCGAACGAATACTGCTTACCGTTTCGGTAAACTCATTGCCTGACACCATAAACGTCAGACGGTCACCCAGATCAATACCCAGGTTTTCAGCAATTTCTGCCTCTATGGAAAGGCCCTCATTACTGCCGGGTTCCCACCATTCGCCCTGTTCAATCCGGTTATTTTCCGGCAACGTTTCTGACCAGGTCATGTTCAATTCACGGTTCAGGGCGTTATGGTTCTCCTGCTCTTTGGTTACTGCCTCCCTGACGGGCACATCATTAATGCGAACCAGACGACCACGGATAATCGGATAGAGCTGACTGGTATTCACATCATTAATGGTCAGAAACTCGGAGTATGCGTCAACTTCAGACGGCTGGATATTCATGGCAAAGTAGTTGGGCGTCTCGTCCGGCAACTCATTCTGCCAGCGATCAAGCAGATCGGTGCGCAGTAGCAGCACCACCGCCATGGCCATAAAGGTCAGGGTAAATGCCAGAAGCTGGGCCGAGGTCTTGCCTTTACCCTGGATAATCCTGCTGACCCCGGGACGCCAGAACACCGGCAGGGCAGCAAGCCTCTGACGATTGCCCAGGTGAGTAAGCAGCAATTGCACGCCCAGGGAGATCATCATCAGCACCGCTCCCGAAGCCACGGCCAGAATCAGCGCCATCACCACCTCGCCGGTGTGATACCAGAGCAGCAGAAACACCGCCATTAACGAGAAACCGTATACCAGCCAGGAAGCGGCAGGCGCAGGCGACAGGTCACGTCTTAAGACCCTCAGTGGCGAAACGTCCTGCAGCCGTAACAGTGGCGCAAGCCCAAAGCCCGCCAGGGTAATCACTCCGGTGAGCCCACCAATCACCATCGGCATGATACCCGCTGCAGGCAGCCAGGCGGGCAATACTCCCCTGAGCATCTGGACAATCCCTTCCTGAAGCAACCAGCCAATCAATACGCCGGGAAGCGCCACCAGCACCGCCACAAAAGCCAGCTCCCCAAGCAACAGTCTCAGCACCTGCTGGCGACTGGCTCCCAGGCAACGCATCACCGCACAACTATCAAAACGGCGCTCTGCAAACCGCTGGCTGGCCATGGCCACCGCAACGCCAGCCAGCAGCATCGCGGCCATACTGGCCAGGCCAAGAAACTGCTTTAGCCGCACCACCGAGTTGCGCAGATCACGTCGACTGTCGTCGGCCATCATCAATTGTTCACTGGTATCCAGACGACTTTTGGACCATGCCTTGAATTGTTCCAGTGATGAAAGCTCTCCTGCCATCAGCGTTTTCCAGCTGACCCGGCTGCCCGGCTGGATAATGCCGGTGCTGTCCAGGTCCGCCATATTGAACATCAGCCTGGGTGAAAAGCTGTAAAAATCACCTCCCCGGTCGGTTTCCAGAGTGATTGCCCGGGTAATGGTCAGCCAGGTATTCCCCAGCATCACCTGATCGCCGATAGCCACGCCCAGTAAAGGAAAAAGCCTGGGCTCAAGCCAGGCTTCACCCGGATTGGGTGTGTCATTGACGATCTGGTCCGGGGCAAAGGGCTGATCGGCCGTGCGAATATGCCCACGCAGTGGATAATTGTTTTCCACAGCCTTGGCAGAGACCATCTGCATTTCATCCCCGGCCATCACCACCGAGGGAAATTCAAGCACTGTGGATAACTTTAAACCCTGCTTTTTGGCTGCTTCGAGAATCACTGGCTGCACCGGTCCCGGGCTGCGAATCAACATATCCGCACCCAGTACTTCTGCCACCTGTCGTCCAAGAGCCAGTTGCAGACGATCACTGAACAGAGCAATGGCAGTACTGACCGCAACCGCCATCAACAGTGCCGCCACCAGCAGCCAGAGTTCACCGGAGCGCCAATCCCTGAGCAGGAAGCGCCAGGCGAGTCCGAAGGTACTTTTCGGCTTGTGGATAACCTTATTGTGCTTAAGACTTGCGGAGGAACTATTCACCGTCATACCACCGCCTCCAGACGACCGCCGTGCAATTTCAGTATTCTCTGACACCGTCTGGCAAGGTCCATATCATGGGTAACCAGGATAATGGTGGTACCGCTGGCCTGATTTACTTCAAACAGAAGTTTAATAATGCTTTCACCGGTTTTCTCATCCAGATTGCCGGTGGGTTCATCGGCAAAGAGAATATCCGGTTCCCCGGCAAATGCCCTGGCAATGGCGACCCGCTGCTGCTCACCACCGGACAGTTGTTTCGGGTAATGCTCCAGCCGGTGCTCCAGACCAACTCGGGTTAACAGTTTCCTGGCCCGCTCACCGGGGTTATCCACACCCGCCAGCTCAAGGGGCAACATAACGTTTTCCAGCGCCGTTAAGTTGGCAAGTAACTGGAATGACTGAAAAACAAACCCGGTATGCTGCCCGCGCACGGTTGCCCGCTGATCTTCATCCAGATGATCAATGCGTTTTCCGGCCAGGCTGACACTGCCAGCAGTGGGCAAATCCAGCCCTGCCAGAATACCCAGCAACGTTGACTTGCCGGAGCCGGAGGTCCCTACAATCGCAACGGATTCACCAGACTTGATCTGAAGGTCAAGTCCGGACAAGATGGTGAGTCGGTTATCACGGGCAACCACGGTCTTTTCCAGACCTGAGGCAGTCACCGCCAGTGAATCAGATTCTATCGATGGAGTGGTTTCAGCGGCGGTCTCAGAGGTGAGAGTGTGGCGGGAACCGGAGAGCGCATCATTCATGAGAAAATCCTTATTTCGTCGTCTTTTCACCAGCTCAAAGCCTTTTATCAGCTCAAGGCTTTCTATCAGCTCAAGGCTGTTTACTCTTGTTTTAATGTCCCTTCCGGCCATCAATCTGTCAGCTTCAGAAAAAACACTATTAGTGTATGGCGACAGTCTTAGTGCTGCCTACGGTCTTACGGATATCAATCGGGGTTGGGTGCAATTACTTCAGGAAAAAATCGACAGCCATCAGTACCCCTGGAAAATTGCCAATGTCAGTATCAGTGGCGAAACCACCGCCGGAGGCCTGAGCCGATTCCGGAAAACACTGGCACAGACCAACCCGGACCTGGTGTTACTGCAGCTGGGTGCCAACGATGGTCTGCAGGGAAAGCCGCTGAAAACCATCAAATCCAACCTTGATCAGATGATCGCCCTGACCCGGGAATACAATTCTGACATTATTCTCTTTGAAATGAAGATCCCACCCAACTACGGACCGGTCTATACCCGACGTTTTACAGAAACTTTTCATGGGCTGGGTAAAAAGTGGGACATACCAGTGATTCCCTTCTTCCTGGATGGCGTTGCAGGCAATGATTCACTCAATCAACCGGACGGGATTCACCCGACGGAAGCCGCCCAGCCAATCCTGTTAAACAATGTATGGCCTGAGCTGCAACCCCGGTTGCAGCAGTCAACCCTCTCGATGATTAAGCCTGGGGCTTAGGAATTGTCCCTGAATAACTTCCTCTTGTTCGCCACGGAGGCAGTCTCAGAGGAAAAGATTTTTTCTTTTCTTCGTGACTCCGTGGCAAGGTTTTTTCTTTACTGGACAACATCGGATGTGGAAGTTATTTCAGGACAGTTCCTTAACCACCTGTTGTACTTTATTACCCGAAACCAGTTCCAGAAATTCATCCCCCAGCCGCTTGCTCTCATTAACCACCCGCTGCCAGTAGCGCACCCGTTCATCGTAGGTAAATCGGGCAAAATCATTGCGATCGGGTATTTTTCCATAGGGAAGCCGGTCAACAAATGCCTGTGACGGCGAAACCAGTACCATATTGTCGGTATTCTGTGGCAACGGCCTGCGATGCTTTAAGGCCTTATCAAACCAGCCGGGAATCATCCTTGAGTAAAAGTGTGGGTAAAGCACCAGACCATCACCCTGATGAAAGCGCATATCGAAGTGGTAATCGGTAAGCCCGCCATCCCGATAGCAGCCTGCGGGCGCACCAGAGATATTCTTCACACCCTTCATCACCGCAGGAATGGCACCAGAGGCCATAATGGCATCCACCAGATTGGTTGCCGTCAGTCGCACACGCTCAGTCGGAAGATCATCGGCATGATAAAAAGCAGGCTTCTCTGAAGTGTCATAGGCTGGATGATAGAAAAGAGTACGGGTAAAAAATGACGACAAATATTTTCTATTAATCAAGTTTCCCGTAGCGGCAAGCCCCAGGCCCGCTATTTGTAGCGGTTTGCGTTCAGAAGCGACCAGTCCATGGCTTCTCACGGCAATCAGATTAAAACGAAAAACCGGATTATCAAGGATCTGTCCGACACTATCGGAGGAAACGATCGTTTCTACCAACTCCCTGGCTTTACGACTTATTTCAGCAGCATCTGGCTTGCTGGAATAACTGGTATAAATATAGCCCTGTTCAAAACGCTCATGGGCAGCCAGAGGGTCATCCTGGCTGTAACAGCTAAAGCGCCAGCTGCCGGCAGAGGTGCCAATCAGATCCAGCGGTGATGTTCTGTGGCTGAAGTATTCACCCAGCAGGGCTTTATCCAAGCCACTGAGCACAAACCACTTTGGACCACCAGAAGCGCCTACCATGACCTTGACACTCTCCTGGGGCAAACCATTGGCACGAATACTTTCCAATGCCTTTGCCCCGGCCTGAATATCAATCAGACTGCCCATACACCGCTCCCCCTGAAAATTCCCAACCAGTGTTATCGATTATAAGGATGATGAGTATGCCAGTGTTGGGCAATCTGTTCCCGTGTACATAGCCATACCTGCTCCCTGGATTGCACATAATCCAGGAAACGGGCCAGGGCTGCCGCTCTTCCCGGTCGTCCAACCAAACGACAATGAAGGCCTACCGACAGCATTTTGGGAGCAGTAGCACCTTCTTCATAAAGTACATCGAAAGCGTCCTTCAGATAACTGAAGAACTGATCGCCGCTGTTAAAACCCTGGGCGGTGGCAAAACGCATATCATTGCAGTCCAGCGTATAGGGAACCACCAGCTGGGGTTTACCAAACCGGGTATCCCAGTAGGGAAGGTCATCCGCATAGCTATCGGCGTGATATAAAAAACCTCCCTCTTCCACTACCAGCTGCTCGGTATTTGGACTGCAACGTCCGGTATACCAACCGGTTGGGCGCTTACCGGTCACTTCGGTGTGCAGACGAATCGCTTCCTGCATATGACGACGCTCTTCATCAACGTCCATAAACTGATAGTCAATCCAGCGATAACCATGGCTGGCAATCTCCCAGTCGGACTCAATCATGGCGCTGACAGCTTCCGGATTGCGTGCCATGGCCATGGCGACACCGTACACAGTGACCGGTATCTGCCTCTGGGAGAACAGCCGGTGAAGTCGCCAGAACCCGGCCCTTGAACCGTACTCATAGATCGACTCCATACTGATATGACGCATGCCCTTATGAGCCGGAGCACCAATGATTTCCGAGAGAAATGCCTCCGATGCTTCATCACCGTGAAGAATACAGTTCTCGCCGCCTTCTTCGTAATTGATAACAAACTGAACCGCTATTCTGCTATTACCCGGCCACTGGGGATCAGGCGTCGTTTTGCCATAACCTATCAGGTCTCTTGGGTAGTCATCTGTCGTTAAAAGAGGGTCGAACTTCATTGGGCTCTCCATTTTTTTATTGCCTGCCTGATGGGTTCTATGGCATAAATGCTCAAAAAATTGACTAAATGGTCAAATAATAAAACCTATTCTATCAGGATAAAGTGGTACAAGGCTCATACAAGTTTGCCGCTATCAATGCACTGAAAAATAATAACAGCAGGTTCAACACATTAATGAATAACTCTTCTGATGATCTCGCCGCACAGTGGCAGCAGACAAGAATTGATCTGGCAGCCCGTGCGCTGGGTGGGGATGTTCTCGACTGCAGCGATGATTTCTTTGCCGAAAAAGATAACCTGCTACTGGCAGAGGACCCTATATTTCTGCCAGAAAAATATACGGCCTACGGCAAATGGATGGATGGCTGGGAGTCACGTCGTCGTCGCGATGCACCGGGTTATGAAGGCTGTGACTGGGTCATTGTGCGCCTGGCTGCTGTGGGTGAAATCGAAGCGCTGGATATTGATACACGTCACTTTAAAGGTAATGCCCCCGGCGCGGTGCAGCTGGACTACCTGCTTGATGACGCTGATCCCAACGAACAGAGCAACTGGCTACCGCTGACGGATCGGGTGGACGTAAAACCCGATTGCAGAAACCTGATTACTCTGGATCAGCTCGCTCTTCAACCAAGAGTAGCCAGCCATATTCGTTTGAGAATTTACCCGGATGGTGGTGTTGCCCGTCTCCGGGTTTATGGCAAGGTTCATCTTGATCAGCGCCATCGCTTACCGGGTGAGCCCCTGGATCTGGCGGCACTGATGAACGGTGGCCGCTCCGTAGCCTGCAGTGACTCATTCTTCGGCCCTATGCAAAACCTGTTACTGCCAGGGCGTGGTGTCGATATGCATAATGGCTGGGAAACCAGACGTCGGCGGCAGGGCGGTAATGACTGGATGATGGTCAAGCTGGCTCTGCCCGGCACTATTCATCGCGTAGAAGTGGATACCTTGCACTTCAAGGGTAACTACCCTGACCGTTGCAGCCTGGAGGCCTGTACCTTTGCTGGGGATAACCCTGAAGATGCAACGGATCCTGTGCAATGGCATACCATTCTTCCGGAACAGAAACTGCATGCTCATCGCAACCATCGGTTCTTGAATGAGTTGCAGAACACGGAACAACCATACACCCATGTGCGTCTGAATATATTCCCTGATGGGGGTGTATCAAGGCTTCGCGTTCTTGGCTTTGAGAGCGGTTATGAGAGCGGTGTTGAGGGGAGTAGTTCATGACACTTGATGAACTGAACAGTCTGGATATTGATAGCGCCAGATATTTTTTCCGCCAATGCTGTACCAGTGATCATTGGCTGGAATTCATGGCGAACAACCGACCGTACTCCAGTCAGGATGAGCTTCTATCCACAGCGGACACCAGTTGGTCCGCTTGTGGAGAAAAAGATTATCTACAGGCTTTTGCAGGCCACCCGAAGATTGGCGACGTAAACAGCCTGAAAGCAAAATACGCCAACACCCGTGATATGGCCGGTCATGAGCAATCAGGCGCAGCCACTGCCAGTGACGAAACACTCAAGGCGTTAGCAGAAGGTAACACCGCTTACGAAACCCGCTTTGGCTATATCTTCATTGTCTGTGCCACCGGGAAGTCAGCGGATCAGATGCTGTCACTGCTGAATGACCGGCTGAATAACCAGCCGGAACATGAACTGAAGATTGCCGCTGCCGAGCAACATAAGATAACCCGGCTACGTCTGAACAAACTGATTGAATGGAGGCCAATGGCATGACCGGCATCAGCACCCATATTCTGGATACCGGTAGCGGCTTACCGGCAGAAGGAGTCCCTGTCTCCCTGTCAAAACAGGAAGGAGATAACTGGAACCCAGTTGGCAGTGGCGTCACCAACAATGATGGTCGCATTCCAAACCTGGCGACAGATGACCTGAACCTTTCCAAAGGGGTTTATCAGCTGCATTTCGCCATTAAGGATTATTTCCAGAAGCATAAAGTCCAGTGCTTTTATCCGGAAGTTGTGGTGACTTTTGAAGTCAGTGATGACCGTCATCACCATGTGCCGCTGCTGTTATCACCCTATGGCTACTCTACCTATCGGGGTAGTTAAGCCATCACAAGCAGCTGATTGACTCAATATAATAAGAACGAGAACAAGGCTTATGGATAAAGAAATACCAGCCCAGACGCTGAAGGTGGAAATACTGACCCGTGAAGCCTTTGAACCTTTTGGTGATGTACTCGAAACCCGAGATGTACCGTTGGTGATCAATCAGGGGCGTTGTCAGAAATACAGCGACCTGACATCAGTCACCACGGACGATCAGGGTTACACGACAATACATATCTATAAAACAGCCCCGATTAACCACGATTATCAACTGGACCTGCTAGAACGACACCCACTGGGTAGCCAGACATTTATGCCCCTGGCAGGCCAGCGCTTTCTGGTGGTGGTGGCCCCTGACTCCAGTGACGGCTCAACACCCGAGTGGTCATCCATTCGCTGCTTTCTCACCAACGGTAAACAGGGAGTCACCTACCACCCTGGTGTTTGGCATCACCCTTTGCTGTCCATTGCTGGTGGAGATGATGGCGGAGAAGAGTATCTGGTGATTGATCGTAAGGGACCCGGTGATAACTGTGATGAGGTCTTGATGTCTGTGCCGTATATCGTGGAGGTGCCATGATGAGTCAATCGGTAGTTTGGCGAGCCTCTGTCCTGCACTTTCTGGAGGATCCGGCAAAACAACAGGGTTCAGAGGACTCCTGGGAGTTTTTCGAAGACGGTGCCCTTCTGGTTGAAGATGGTCTGATAACCCGATGCGGTCCCTCCGATCAGGTCTTTAAGAATCTGCCCGCCGGAACAGAAATAAAAGACCTGACCGGTCGCCTTCTGGTTCCGGGTTTTATTGATACACACGTACATTATCCACAGCTTGAAGTATTGGCAGGCTGCGGTGTCCAGTTACTGGACTGGCTCAACCAGTACACATTTCCGGCAGAGCAGAAGTTTGCTGATGAGCAGTATGCCAGTGAGATTGCACGGTTCTTTCTGGACCAATGCCTAAGCCATGGAACCACCACAGCCCTGGTGTTTGGTACCGTGGCACCTCAGTCCGTTGATGCTTTTTTTCAACAAGCCCATCAACGAAATCTGCGTATGATCGCAGGCAAGGTGATGATGGATCGTAATGCCCCTGACTATCTGCTTGATACCCCTGAAAGCAGCTACGAAGACAGTAAAGCATTGATCAACCGGTGGCATAACAAAGGGCGATTGTCGTATGCAGTGACCCCGCGCTTTGCCCCTACCTCATCATCGGAACAGTTGCAGATGGCTGGCCGATTATTGCGGGAACATGATGGTCTTTATCTGCACACCCACCTCTCGGAAAACCCGAAAGAGATTGACTGGGTTCAGGAACTGTTCCCGGACAGCAAACACTATGTGGATGTGTACGATCAGCATGGCTTGCTGGGCCCCCGGTCCGTATTTGCCCACTCCGTCCACCTGTGTGACCACAGTTGGCAGCGAATGGGCAGTTCCGGCTCATCCATCGCCTTTTGCCCGGGCTCCAACCTGTTTCTCGGTAGCGGGCTGTTTAATCTGAACCGGGCTAAGGCCCATGGTATCCCCACCGGTCTTGGTACCGATGTGGGTGGGGGAACCAGTCTCTGCCTGCTCAATACCATGAAAGACGCTTATCAGGTATCTCAGTTGCGGGAGGAAACCATCTCGCCGCTTCAAGCTTTTTACCTGGCCACATTGGGAGGTGCCAGGGCACTTCATCTTGACGACAAGATCGGTAGCTTCCGCACAGGCAATGAAGCGGATTTTCTGGTGCTCAATCCGGCGGCTACCCCAATGCTTCAATTTAGAACGGAAAAGATAAGTGCCTACAGCGAACAAAGGGCACTGGAAGAGTTGCTTGGCGTGTTGATGGTGATGGGCGATGACCGGGTCATTGAACAAACCATCATCATGGGTCAGGAAGCCTGAAAGCCGGAAGTGCTGACGACACCATTACGTCTATAACAACCGTCGCTCAGCATTTTCACTAATAAAATGAGTATTGAACCATGGAATCCTATCTACAAGAGTGGTTAAACCTGCTATTTCGCTGGCTACATGTGACTGCCGGTGTCGCCTGGATTGGCGCATCCTTTTATTTCAACTGGCTGGAAGGGCGGTTGGAAGCAGCGCCAGCAAACAAGCAGAAAAAAGGCATCAAAGGTGAGTTGTGGGCGCTGCACGGCGGCGGTATTTATGAAGTGAATAAATATCATCTTGCCCCGGAAAAACTGCCGACAACGCTGCATTGGTTTAAATGGGAGGCTTATGTCACCTGGCTGAGCGGCATGGGCTTGCTGGCCATTATTTATTACTGGGGGGCAGAGAGTTATTTACTGGCACCGCAGTCTGCGCTGACGCCCATTCAGGCCATTGCCATCAGTATCTTCAGCCTGCTAACGGCCTGGCTGATTTATGACCTGTTGTGTAAATCACCGCTATTCAAACAGGAAACACTGTTCAGCCTGGTGCTGTTCTCGCTGGTGGTGTTTGCCGCCTGGGGCTACGCACAACTGTTCAGTGGCCGTGCCGCCTATATTCATGTCGGTGCGCTGATTGGTACCCTGATGGTGGGAAATGTGTTCAGGGTGATTATCCCTTCCCAGAGAAAACTGGTTGCCGCCGCTGAACAGGGGGATACCAGTTTTGATCCTTCTTGTCTTGGAAAGAGTGCCAGGCATGCCCTGCTGCGCTCTCGCCACAACAATTACTTCACACTGCCGTTGTTGTTTATCATGATCAGTGGTCACTATGCCATGACCTTTGGCAGCCAGTGGAACTGGGCAATTCTGGCGGTTCTGGCAGCGGCTTCAGTACTGGTTCGTCATTTCTTCAACCGACGCAATCAGGGTGCCATTTTAACCTGGCTATGGCCTGCAGCGGCGGTGTTGATGTTGACTCTGGCCTTTATTATCCGACCACAAATGGCTGCACAGCAGGCACCGATGGCAGAGCAACCGGCTGTGGAACAGGGCGATATTGTTGAGCTGGTTACTGCCCGATGCAGCACCTGTCACTCGGCAACACCGACAGATCCTCTCTTTCAGTCACCGCCCGGTGGCCTGGTTTTCCACGACTATGATTCCATCGCCAACAAGGCTGATAAGATTTATAGCCAGACCGTACAGACTCAGATTATGCCATTGGCTAATCGCACGGGCATGACCGATGAAGAGCGCAAGTTGCTTGGCCTGTGGTATCAACAACTCAGAGCGGGTGGATCGAATGATTCATGATGTTGAAGCCTCTCTTTCAGTAATGCCACTTGCTTAAGAGTGGATATAAAGAAGACCCGGTACAGAGTCGTCCGGGTCACATAATCAGTTGAGGCGAACGGTCACCCAGACAAAGCGGTGATCTGAGGAAACTTCTTTATCGGTACCACGGTCTCCTACCCTGGGGTCATTAAACAGCAGACGTCCCGGTTCGCCCTCTGCCTGCCAGTAGACACCGGAATCCACCACATTCAGCGTCAACGACGGCACGGCATAGTCTACCCGGCTCCCAAAGGTACTGGTGCGGGTTTCAGGGTAAGGGTGGCCTTTGCTGTTATCTTCCAGCCTGGCACCTTCGCTGACTGGTAAATACTTGCCAGCCGGATGACTGACCTCGTTATTGACCAGCGGATGGAAGATCATAAGTTCTCGAATGCCATAATTCTGACCGCTGGAGAACTCCGTGTCGGCATTCAGGTCACCCATAATCACAAAGTCCTCACCGGTAAAGCCGCCGGTATTGCCCTGGTCGTCATAGAGGCTTGGTTCACCATTCAGGTAGTGCATCCACAATTTATTTTCAGCACCGTTGCGATAGCGGTTATGGTGGGCCAGGGGATCAAAAGCTGCCGGCGTCGGGTGGGACAGCAGGGCGTGGATAACCTTGTTGCCACTGGGTGTGGGGATAATAATTGGCGCATCCACATGGTTTTTCGAGCTGAGTCGCAGCTCCTGAAACTCCTTATCGTTGTACCAGTTATCGTTACATTTCATGCCCTCAGGAATTGGGTTGTCGGGATCTTCACAGTTAATAATGGTCGGAATCACAACTTCTTCAGGCAGATCTTTCCACTTGAACGTTTGAAAGGTGCGGGTGTTGTCGGCATCAATCTCAAACCTCGACATCAGGGCAAAGCCGTAGTGCCCATGATAAAAACCAAAGCCGTAGGCATCATTGGGCAATGTGGGTCCAGCGCCGTCATTGCCAAAATCCAGACTGGTGTCTGTGGGCAACAGACCGGTATTAGTGGCATAGTTCTGAACAAACGGGTAGTGAATCGGCTCCAGCATATCGCCCCCGTCGACACTGTTCATACTTTGGGAAACCGACAGATAGTTTTTCTGGAAGTTGGCCAGCGCGGTCATATCCTTGCCTTCACCATCGTTATTGAACTCGGTGAGCAGCAATACATCAGGCCGGTTCTTCTGGATGATGGCAGCAATATTACGAATCTGTATCACCCGCTCTGCCCTGGCATGCACGTCAGATTCAGTACCACCGGCAACATCCTGTTTCCAGATGGCAATCAACTGGTTCTGTTCCTCTGGCGTGATGCTGAAAAACTCAACCCAGCGCTGGTAGTTTTCTGCCGCGTCACCATCGACAGCAAACGATACGTTAAATGAAGCGAACTTGACATCCACTGGCATTATTGGTTCGGTTACAAACTCTTCATTACAGCCAGATAACAGGATAGTGGAAGTAGCCAGCACAGCGGCCAGCAGGGTCTTTTTTACATTCATGGGGGGGGAAGTAAGCGGTGGTTAATCAGGTGGATTATTGTGCATGGAAAGTCTGTTGTACACTATTGATGCAGATCAAACCAAGTGATTAATCTTTGTACACCTGACAGCAGGGCATTCAAGATAATTTCAGCGAGCATGAGCACCTGATTTCCCTGGCGATATCACCTCAGGTGAGTACTGCAGCGGCTCTTAGGGTAGACATTAAGCGCCTACTACTCTCTTCGGCAAGTTAAAGATGGAACCACGAAGGACACGAAGAGCACGAAGGAAAAGAATAGCTCTTCTTTGTGTTCTTCGTGGTTCCATCCGAAACCCCAATTAAAGGAGGGATAAGCTTAATGTCCAACCTAATGCAGCGGCTAACCTGTCAGAGTCTATCATCAGATGGGGCGGGTCATTAACCTTTATGATAAGTGCTATTTGATAAAGTGCTGCCGATAAAACCGAAGTTCATCAATGGACTCACGGATATCTTCCAGCGCAAGGTGAACACCCTTCTTGGTAAACTGCTCCAGTAACTCCGGCTGCCAGCGACGAGCCAGCTCTTTCAGGGTGCTGACATCAATATTCCGATAGTGGAAGTAGTCGTGCAGCTCTGGCATATATTGCCAGAGGAAACGGCGGTCCTGACCGATGGAGTTACCGCACATTGGTGAAATACCCTGGTCAACGTGTTGGCGGAGAAAATCCAGGGTCATCTGTTCAGCCTGCCTTTCACTGATAGTGCTGGCTCTTACCCGATCCGTCAGGCCTGTGGCTCCGTGAGTCTTAACACACCACTCATTCATGGCACCCAGAACATCATCATTCTGGTGAACAGCGAGAACTGGACCTTCCTCCAGAATGTTCAACTGGCCATCGGTAACAATTGTCGCGATCTCAAGAATCCGATCATTGACTGGATCCAGGCCTGTCATTTCCAGGTCGATCCATATGAGATTATCCGATTTAGCCATCCAACACCCGGTCGTCAAAGTTTAGAAAGTCTGAACGGTTTGATAATTACCTGTCCTGTCGCTGAAAAAAGATGGATCAATTTAAGGGCAGATAACGAATCAGCTGACATAATAAGTCTACTTCATTCATAATTGCAGCGAAATCAGCTCAACACAAATTTATGATACTGTCCAACCTTACAAATCAGGCTCTCTCCCGCACATCATGAGTAAGCGCAAACTAACGCGCAAACAAAGCTGGCGCATCGAGAAAATTCAGGAAGAACGCAAAGCCCGCGCCCAAAAGCGTGAGGATAAGATTACCCTGGAACTTCAGGATGATTCCCTGGGACCAGAGCAACCAGGGCTGATTATTGCCCACTATGGCGCACAGCTGGATATCGAACCCATTGGCAAACCCGGTGAGACCTATCGCTGCCACCTGAGGGCCAACCTGCCACCACTGGTGACTGGTGACCGTATTGTCTGGAGAGCCTCCAGCAAAGGCGGCATGGGGGTGGTAGTGGCACTTGAGGACCGTGACAGCCTGTTATCCAGACCGGATATGCGAGGACAGCTAAAGCCGGTTGCCAGCAATATTGACTACATTGTTCTGGTCATCGCCCCGGTTCCTGTTCCTCATTCAAACCTGATTGACCGTTATCTGGTGGCTGCGGAGACCGTTGGTATTGAGCCGGTCATCCTGCTCAATAAAACCGATTTGCTGGAAGGTGGAGCGAGCCGTCCATCTTTCAGTAAAGAGCTTGACGATATGCTGATTAACTATGAGCGTATTGGCTACCGCGTACTTAAAGCCTCCACCCGGACGGAAGATGGGCTCAATGAACTCAAGAACCTTCTGAATGAACATACCAGCGTTTTCGTCGGCCAAAGCGGTGTCGGAAAGTCTTCCCTGGTCAATACACTGCTGCCCGGCGTTGATACCAAGGTCGGCCCGCTGTCTGAAAGCACCGGCAAAGGCACCCATACCACCACGGCAGCCAGGCTATTCCACTTCCCGGCCGGTGGTATGCTGATTGACTCCCCGGGGATTCGGGAATTCGGGCTTTGGCATATGGAACCGGAAGACGTGTTGCACGGCTTTAAGGAGTTTCGTCCCTTTATCGGGCACTGCAAGTTCAGGGATTGCAGTCATGAACAGGAGCCGGGTTGCGCTATTCGTCAGGCCCTCCTGAATGGCGATATTCTTCAGGAAAGAATGGACAGCTACCAGAATATTTTGAATTCTCTGGAAAAAGCATAGGGCAGAAAAGCGTTAATACCCATAAAGTGGTACTGACTTAAGAGTGAAAGTCTTGCCATACGTAGGCTTTAAGGCACCCTGCGATTTGAACCACAAAGCACACAAAGAGCACAAAGGAAAAGAAAAGCTCTTCTTAGTGCTCTTTGTGTGCTTTGTGGTTCCATTCAAATCTCTCAATTTTTGAACACATCCAAGACACTGGTTTTCACACAAGGTCCTTGCTATGTGGCACAATAGCTTTCCAAAGTTGTGCACAGCCAATCTGCTTCAATGCAAAAACACACTGGAAAAATGGTTCTTTCCTCAAGCTTTCAATTACGGTACCCGTGCCTCTGTACTGTGAATGCCAATTGTCCTGGCGATAGTAAAATTGCACCAGGCTCGCGTTGAGATTCACGGCCTGCTTGATGACAGAATGCCTTACGGTTTCTGTTTTGGGTTTATCATAAGGGTCTTTCATGACCGTATGCCCCAGAGTAATCACCCGCCCTTGGCGATTGAGAAATAAATAAGCCAGCAAACCACCGGTATCTGTTGTCCCAAAATGTCTTTCTACGTACGCTTTGGCTGATTGATTGCTGGGAATACAAGCCGGCGTAAAGGCCAGATACTGTTTCAATTGCTGAGGGAGAGGCAGTGTCGCATATTCGCGTGACACAATTCTTTTTTGGGAGAGTTGCTGTTGAATGGCCCGCCTGCACAGATGTTTCAGGGAACCAACCGTCAGATGTTCATCTTCGTGCAGGCCATAAAGCTCAGCCACGGTACCTTGCCACTGACAGCCAGTAAATGGACACCTGAGGTAAAATTTGCTGATTTTACGTCCCGTGAAATTATCAACGTTAATCAAATTACAATAACTGATATTTTCTGGAGTATCCGGCTTATTCTCAGCTGAGCAATGGTGACATAATCGATCTGTTGGTAGTGCCAGGGTTCTGTAATGGCTACAGTCCTTGCATAGCAAATGGCCACACATTGTCTGAACTACCCTTCGTGGTATTCCGCCACAATCAACGCAAACGCGATTCTCTGGAAACCGAATGCGCTCGCTGTTTTCCGGCAACCACTGAGCATTGCTGACAGCGTATCCGCCCCACAACACTCTGTTACTGTCGCTATCTACAACGCCGCCATGGGCACTGCCCATCAGTGGCAGTATCGGGCGGCTGACTGCTGGGTTCATGTTCATAGGTGCTCCAAAACGTGGCTTCGCCAGTCATGAGAATTGGTCATCTGGCTTCCCGGTTGCCCTGCACAAATACGACACTCTCAAACTACAGGGCGGGCCGGTTGGTGCCTGACGCAGAGGCTCTTCCTGGAAAAGCTACCGTGGAGTATCAATTGCTTAACGAAAACTTTCCAAAGTGTCACACCATCAATATGCGCCAAATCGTCGCAAGCGTCCCAATGCACACAATTCCATCGCAAGGATTCAGCTACGGTGTCATTACCTTCACAAGCGGGATCCCATTTTTTCGGGTGGTAGTAAAACTGTATATAGACCGCCTTGCGGTCCAATGCCTGCTCGCGGATAAAGCGCTTTACGGCTCTTTTTTTGTCGGCATCAGAGGGATCCTGCACGACCGTAGACCACGTAGCCATCACCCGGTCCTTATTATTGAGCAACAGGCAAACCAGCAAACCAGGGGATGTCACAAAGTACTTTTCTACATAGGCTTTGGCTGAGCGGTTGCTGGGCGTGTAACCCGGTGGCGCATTGGCCAGATACTGTTGTAACCCCAGAGGTAAGCGCAAGACAGCGCAGCATTCGCTTAACAGAATAGTATTATGACCAAAGCGGCGTTGAATGGCCGTCCTGCACAGATGTTTAAGTTGAGAGACAGGGGAAGCATTCATCAGATGTTCACTTTCATGAATGCCGAAAAGTTCAGCCACCGTGCCTTGCCACTGACAATCGGTGAATGGACACTTGAGGTAAAATTTGTCGATCGCACGTCTTTTGAATGGAAAAGGTTCGATCACTTTGCAAGCATCTATGTGTTCCTGCGTGGCAGGTTTTCCATTAGCTGTGCATATATGACATAAACGACCTGGCGGGGTTGTCAGGGTTCTGTATTCGCTGCAGTCTTCACACAGAAGGGAGACGCAAGCTGTTTGTACTGCGTTGCGCGCCAATCCCTGACAATCAAAGCAAATACTCCTCGGTAATGAATAGAGATACTCTTTATTTTCTTCCGGAAAAGCCTCCACATTGCAAATGTGGTATCCGCCCCACAACACTTTGTTGCGGTAAATATCCGTAACTGGACCACAGGCACTGCCCATCAGCGGCAGTTTTTGGGCGCTGGCTACTGCGTTCATGTTTCCCGATCATCCAAAATCAATATTGCAATGCAAATGGCCCCGGACAAGTCATGGAAATCACAGGTTCGGAGTGTGATGCTCATGAAACAGCGTCCAGTATAGCCAGCATCTGCTCTGCCTGCCGAACGGGACACAGGGAGGGAGTTGGGTGGCAGGTCTTTCTTTTTGAACACCTTCAGGATTCAAGGCCTGACACCGGTTTTTTCTCTGGAAAAGGCGTAGAAGACAGTCGTACAATCTTTTTTGATAAGTGTCATTGCGGTTCAAGGATTACCTATACTCAACAGTATCAGATAACACCGCCTGCCGATCATGATCAACTATCAGACCACCAGCCAGCACCCAAGGCTTGGCTTTGAAGTGTGTCAGGGTTTAAACCTGAAAACGTTAACCAGCAGCCAGAGGCTTGGTCTGAAACATGCGCTTTGGCAGCATGGGGTGATCTTTGCCAGAAAGCAATATCTGACCGCCAGTGAGATGGAACAATTTGCACTGGATACTTTCGGTCCCATGATGATAGGCGACAATCGCCAACGTAAGGATCGCCCACCTTTACCACCTGAGCTGGTCAGCAATCATGTGGCCGTACTTGGCAACCCCCTGGGCTCTGTTGATCGCCCACTGGAGTCAGCTGCATGGCAATGGCATCACGACAAGGATGCGCTTCCCCGCCTGGAGGGACTGGCAATGAATGCGCTCTATATCGTGATGCTTCATATACACAAGGTGCCCGGGACCGGATGCGATGGACAACCTCACACAACGCACTTCCTCGACCAGCTTGAAGCCTGGCGCGCGCTCAGTCCTGAGCGGCAGGCAGAGTTGAGAGCCGTAAAACTGATCCACTCGCCACCTTTTCTGACGCCTGATTCATGGACAGCGGAAACACCGTTAAAACCCCACCCCCTGGTTTCTGAACATGAACTGATTGCCAGGGAAGGGCTCTACATGGGATCGGATACAGCGATACCGGTTGGGCTTGAAAAGGACCCTGAAGCGGCCAGAACATTCTGGCAAGCACTGTTGGATGAAATCCTTGCCAGCTGTGTCATTTACGCTCACCGGTGGCAGGAAGGCGATATTGTTTTCTGGGATAACTCTCAAGTCATGCACCGTGGACAACCCTATGACTCAAGGCACCATCAGCGAGTTGGCCTCAGGTTAGGGGTTGTAGCCCGGGAAGAAACCACTCTGCGACATCTAGCGAATTATTGAGGTGGGGAACCTTGCAACTATAAATCTGTCGAATCCAATGGATGATTAATAACCGGTAATGAAAAAATGAATTCAACATATTTTTCTTTTGCCACTACTGCTGCTGCAAAAATTAACTCCATCGTGTACAGCTCAAAGGCTATGGGGGGAAAACAGCAAACATCAAGGACATTGTTCAAAACGGTAACAACTTCGGAAGAGCCGGTAAAGCCGCGAATAAATAAGCGCAAAGCAATGGATGAAGGGCCCATCATTGCGGATCTCGGCAAGAAAAGTTGTAAAGTAACTACTCCTGATCACCAGATTGCTGTCAGGCAGAGTCCACGGCCTTCAGAATCGTGGCAAGCAAGTATCTCCCAGAAACCTGATCCCGCTGTCTTACCTGGTCAAAATATACAGCGGGCCTTGGATCAGCCCATTGAAATAAGTGGAAGACAATATACTCGTCAGGAAATTGCCGGGTTAACCGTACAAAAACTTAATCAGATTCTCAAGAAAGAAGAAAATAAAGAGGTTTGTAAATTTGTAAGATATTTGCGAAGAACTGAGAAGAATAAAGAATACTCTGAAAAAAGTAGAGGATTAAAAGTTGCTAAAGTTAAATACATCAAAAAGCAAATAAAAGTGATGAAATCAGAAAAGGATAGATTGAAATTGGAGAATAAAAATCTATCCCGGGAAATAAAGGCCATTGATGAAAAATGTAAAGATATTGAGCGGTTAATTTCCATTAGTAAAAATTAAATAAGAGATAGAAAGTAAACAGGGGTCTGCCTTTTCGAACATAGTAAAGATACAAGACCTACCGTTCTTTCTATTTTCAAACAGCCTTTTATTGTTACTACAGAACTACCAAAAAGTTCTGATCAAAAACCGCCACTGAAGCTGGAGTCACAGCCTCCGCCACCGAAGCTACAGTCACCTCCGCTGTAACCACTGCCGCTGCAAACACCGCTGCTATAACCACCGCCACCAGAGTAGTCATCGTGACTACTACTACCATAAGTACCATAAGCACTACTGCTGTGATGACTGCTGCTGGCGAGTAAACCACCTGACACCAATCCTATAAACAAGCCGTTTCGCTTGGAACTGGAAGTTTCGGAGTTGCCAGTACTTTTGCTTCCGGAGATGGAAGATGTGCTCGGGGGGTGAGCTTTGACATGCGTTCTAATGGTTTGTCTTTGACCCTGAGAGAATTTTCCCGACGGAGTATCTGGCAGATTTGTCGTTGACCTTCGTGTGTAGGGTTCACTTTTCGGTTGGTCAACAGAGGTACAGCTAAAGCAACTCCACAGACCTTTTCTCTTGGTCCGGGGCTCTTGTTGTTGCAAACCGGCACTTACACAATCGGAGCGCACAGTGGCCCCAGAAATGGATTCCATGGAAATCTCCAGTGTTTCATAGTTATATGGTTAATGTTTATTTGTACGTCCGCTTTACTGCATGATTCCTGATAACAGAGACAACATTTGGCGGAACACCATGGATCATAGTCATGATTCTGGATATGGCAAATTTTCTATGGTTTTTTGGGCTATGTTTCCTTTAAAGGCACTGTTCGGAAACAATCGTAAATAAATTCTGTCCAATCCAATGAGTCAGGCAAACCGGATTTATTGAACGATGAATATTTCAGGCAACTATCAGGCAATGGCCCAAAGTGGAAACAATCTTCGGCACTGTCAATCCTGTCAGAATGAACGACAGGCTGTGCAAGAGTCGACCTTTAATGAATGCTCCGAATTGGTGTGTCTGGGATGCTGTTCCTGCCTGGTATTTAAATTGGGATACGGCTGCATAGCATCTGGTTTCTGTGGTGTGCTATGTGCCGCAGCGTGCAAACCATTGTTATTGGACCTGAGTGTTTATTTAACGGATGAGCATCTGAAAGATCGTAAGTGCCATCACACGGATAACTTGACGCCCCGGTTTAACGTTAGCGGCACCAGTAGCGATATTACAGCTGATACTGCCAGGGCAACGGGTTCAGTTGATGACCGTCCGACTAAACAACCCCGGCCTATTACTGTTCAGCCAGAGAAAAACTCAGACAGACATCCTCGCCCAATCGGGCGTGGCAGAAATAAACGTCGCCGGTAGTGTTGTAATTATACTGGTCCGATACACCGTGAATATGACAACACTTCCGTTCTTTCCGGTATTTATCAATAAAAGTATGCTGGAGTCATATGGCATTGCTTTTTGCTTTTTTTCTTAACCGGGCAGCAGTGATACTGCCCACATTATCATTATCAACACCTTCATCAGCAACACGTTGCGATTCGACAAAATCAGCCCATATAGCAACGTCATGTTTATTGTACAAACAAACAGGAATTTGCCAGCAGTATTTTTTCAGACTTTCAGGTAATGGCAACTGGTCCAGAACGAAATACTGATCAGTGGCTGCATATCGTTTGATGATCGACCGGCACAAATACTTTAATGAGTAAGGGCTATCCACAATATTCTCAATGGACAGAATCTCATTAAAGTTCCTTTCGATAATGCGCAGTGGACTTTCTACAAGAAACTTTCCTGTCAGTGAGGTTACCTTGGCAATGCATTGAAACGCACTGGTTTTATCAGGTATTTGTTGAAACAGAATTCTGAGTATTTCATCCTCACCATTGAGAGCGGCGAGGTAAAATGCACGGGAGTCATAACCCATGACTGCCTTTTGCCACCCCCTGCTCAGGATAAACTCTACCTCACTGGAAAGACCACCTGCTATGACCGTCAGCAGCGGAAACCAATGATTGTGGTCAAGTGTGAAGACTTCTACCTTTTGCCGGATCAGGAATCGGAGAATATCTGTGTCTCTGGACTCATTGGCATAGTAACAGGCGAGCTGGAAGACAGAGGTGAAGGTTTTGCAGTTCCTTGCATTGATATCAGCACCATATTCTACAAGTCGTTTCACCACCTGTTTATTCCCTTTGCGGCAGGCGGACATCAGCGGAGTTGAACCATACGTGTTGACCGCTTCAACATCTGCTCCGGCCGCCAACAGCATCTGGGTAACCTCTTCGTTGCCTACTTCAGCAGCAGCATGCAAGGGGCCGAACATCATTGAATCTGTCTTCTCTATATCTGCCCCCGCAGTCAAAAGTATCCCGGTGATTTCTGTGCAGTTCTGATCGGCAGCCGCTATCAGGGGTGTCCAGCTGGCATTGTCGGCCCGGTCCACATCAGCTTTTGCACGAATTAGCTTTCTGACATGCTCGGGCTGATTAAAATAGGCGGCTCTGGTCATTAGTGTAAATCCCTCATCATCCACTGTGTTCAAGTCACCTGTCGACAGAGCTGCATGACTTGAACAACATTGGCCTAATACACTGGACAGTGAATCCGCTCCGTTCAGTTGCCCGTTCAGTTCAGGGGTGAGCGTTTCAGCAGGTTTCACTTTACGATTGGCCAGCCTGGGCATCGTGCCCGCTTCAAACTGGTTGCCAGCGGTTGGCAATTGACGGGTAGTAATCTGATCTTCTGGATAGTGGTCGCTGGACAGATGGTTAGGGGCAACCGGGAGTAAACTCGATAATCTTTCTGCTGGACCCACGCTACCTCCCGGGAAAATCAGGATAATATGACAGCATCTCTGTTAGAGAGATAAACGTCATGAAAGTTCCTGATTGGGCAGCTAATCGCAATAGCTCATGACGTTTTCGTCATGATGAAAAACTGTGCTTGCAATGCGGGGCAGACAATATACGACACTGTTTTTTAATTGGTGTCATTAGATCCTTCATGAGCAACCATATTAAATGCCCTGGAGCGCAGATTGCTGGCCAGTTTGCCCTGGGCTGGATCGGGGTAACTGTTCTGAAGACGCTCCAGAACATGCATAAGGACAATGCGTGATACGGAGTCGAGCTTTGGCTCTAAATATTCAAGGACTGCCAGGACATTAATGCGCGTCATTGCCATCAGTGCGCGGGCAGGACCAACAGCCTGACCGATTGCCAGGTTGAGTTCATCGATCATAATGCTGGTAAGTGACCTGGCGTGGGTCGAGTCACCTGAAGCCAGCACAGGGGAATCGTAATTTAGCAGTGTTGACGGGCCAGATTCCATCGGGGTGATCAAGTCAACCACATAAATCCAGTCTTTCCTTGTATACGTTCCTTTTAAACGAAGAATGAGGTTGCAGAAGCAACAGTTTATGCCGTAGTAAACCTCATTGAAGTCGTTGGTTTTAACCGGTTCATACTCATCCGGCAAGAAGCCGCCCTCCTCCTTGGCAGCTTCCTTCAGCCAGTCATAGAGTTGATCTTTAATGCTACTGAAATCCTCTCTGTTAAGCACCAAAAGATCGGTATCCCTTGGCGTGACTGAGCGTTGAATAACACCCGGTAATATTTCGGCTGGTAACAGGTCGCTGCTGGTTGCCAGCTTAAATGCCTCGCTCCCCCAGAGTGACTGAACCTGTACCTGGTAAGCACGGCTTCCCAAATATGCCACAGGCTTCCCGTCATGATTCAACGCCTGGACCCCCTTGGCTATTTGCTCATGAAAATAATCTCTTGCCGTGAGGGTCTTCGGAGTATCTAACCTGACAGATTTGTTATTGTTTGTGACAAAATTTGCCAGAGTATTACGGTTTTTGCTGGTTTGTTTTTTAGAGCGGCCATTATTAGTCGGGACTGGATTCGGTTTATGACTGATAGTGGTTTTGGCTAATGATAGCTCTTTAGAGATATTCAGGTCTTTTAAGCAGCCTGCTATGAAAGCAATATTTTTTTTCAATCTTTTCCTGTTACAAGCTGAAGCCTGTTCAAGCTTGGCAATAGTTGGAAACTCATTATTGAGAATGTCGACCCGTTTACTGATAACGGTAACCAGGGCATCATTCAAATGCTTAATTTGTTGCAAACTATGGTATAAAGTAGCGTGAATTGACTCGAACAGAACAATTTTCAGGCACTTGTCTTGTTCATTAATGACGTGTTCCCTGATTTTGTTTAAGTGACTGAAAGCATCTTTGAAACTGGATTTGATGTTTTGGTTGAACCTGTGAAATTGATCAGTTTTCTCTTTAATCCCGGAAGCATTTGCTTTGATTTTTTCATTCCATTTCTCTTTTCTCATCTTTGGTGCGTGTGATGAATCACTGGTATAAATGCTGGTAAGGCAGGCTTCCAGATCACTGAATATTGAAGCGCATTCACAAATTTGCTCAATGAGCACTACGCAGTAATAACTGCACTGAGAGAACGTCAGCAATAACTCAGTGTGCGGTGATGGTGCATGGTTTGCAAAAATATTGGTTAGCCATTCACAGGATGTTCTGTCCAGTTCTGAGATGTTGATGCCTGGATTGTATGCATCGCACTCTTTATTAATGAGCTTTAAAATATCATGATTCTGGATCAGGGGGCGTGCCAGGAAGGGTTTCAGGTATTCAGAAAGCGGTTGCGGATTGTCATTTGTTATTCCATCCCCGGCAGTATACTGCACGATGATTTTTTTGGCCTCATCAAAGCTATTCCTGATGGTCATCTCGTGATTGTTGGTCAGAGTCTGTATTCTTTTCCTGACCAGAGGTAAACGACGGTAGAATGCGCAGTCTTTCATTGCCTCATCGGGCAATAAGCCAAGCTCATGCAACTGGTCTCCCCATCGGTTCAGAACATCCAGTGTTTTTTGCAAATACTCGGTTTTCTCTACCGGTATTAAGAGTGACTGGTTTTCAGTTTCATCCTCCTTGTGATCAATAAGGTTACTCAAGTAAATAGAAGCAGTTACAAGCCCTTTGATGAAATAATAGCTAAGGGGGTAATATCTGGATTGTCTATGCTCATTAAGTTCGCTATGCCAGCTTTCGATGTTAATTTCAGCCGTATTATTATGTTTAAGTGCTTGAATAACCGGCTCCAGTGAATACTGGTTGTGGAAAACTATTCGAGTGGTTGCTTCACAAGCCTTTTTGGTTTCATCCCATCGCCCTGCTATTGAAGCTGCATGTATTAAATCTGCACAGAATAGATGCTGCCCAATCGTCTGATTGGTCACGCAGACTGGTTGAAATTCGTGATCACCAGATTCTTGCCTGTATCGATCAATTGATTGGAAAAGATAATCAGAGACGATATGCAGGATAGGCTCTTTACTCTTAAAGTCTTCCCATGCTCCTGTAGCAATGGCAGTGAGCATATCGCTGATCCCTTCTCTTAGCATGTCAGACTCTTTCGGATTAAAGCCAGGGCGTTTCCGGGGTGGCACATGCAAAATTGAGTGGTAATTCCTGATTTGCGGTTTTACTGGTGCCCGAAGGGCAATATTGTCTCTGATGTCAGCGCCTCTTATCAATGTCTCCACAACACAATAAACAAAGGATAAATGGCAGGCAATATATTCACTCAGAAAGCTGATTGCTTGCTGGTCCGGGGAATCATCCCCGGGATACCATTGGCATAGCATTTTGATGAGAACACGATACTGCATGGCCAGCCGCAGCGTTACTTCACACATGTCATCGCTCAAAAACAGCTGTTCGGAGAATTCGATATATTGACTTTTGAAAGGGAACTTTTTTTTGTTATACCAATCAACAAGTTGGTATGCATTGTCTCTGAATACCAGATATTTATCGGCGAGACACCTGAGCGAAACCAGTCTATTGTAGATTAATCTATGGAACTGGTGATGATCGGTATCAAGAAACTTTCTATTGAGGAATTCTTGCTCAAGTTCCGCACTATGGTTGGATAATACCTCCTTGAAGTTTCGGACACTCCCTATCGTAATTCTCTGAGGGGACGACGGTATGCAGAAATCGGGAAGAGTACGCTCAACGCTGTTATCATCAGGCAGAGGCTTCATGAACACGTCGGAAACAGGGCAGGAGGCTGATGAGGGTTCCGGAAGGCTCTGGTCAGAAGCCGAGGTCAATTCAGGTGTATGGTACGTTTCATCTACTTTAATGGTCGCAGTTTGCCTTTTGGTCAGTGAAAAATCACTGGGCTGGGAGTATTCCGGGCCATTGGTTTTATCACTACTCACGAAATGAAGTTCTGGTTTGATTACAGAAGCTCCGGCTGTCGTTGGGTCTGTGTTTACCAATCCTTCTGAGCGGCGCTCAGTGGTGTATTCGTCAGGGGCAGGACGGGGAAAAGCAAACGGAGTACATGTGTTTTCGATATTTTGCATAATTATTTTTAAAGAACGGCATGTAACAACTGGATATCTTTATTATTCAGACATAATTACTCTGATTTGGTTCCACATAATTAATTATGCTCAAGGAGTTGAGTGCACCGGTCCTATCTATATTGATTTTTTCCTGAAACCTGTTGTCAAAGGACTGATATATTAAATGCCCTGGAACGCAGAGTGCTGGCCAGTTTTTCCTGGGCTGGATCGGGGTAACTGTTCTGAAGACGCTCCAGAACATGCATAAGCACAATGCGTGATACGGGATCTAGCTTTGGCTCTAAATATTCAAGGACTGCCAGGACATTAATGCGCGTCATTGCCATCAGTGAACGGGCAGGGCTAACGCTAACAGGGCTAACGCTAACAGCCTGATTGATTGCCAGGTTGAGTTCATCCATCATAATGCTGGTAAGTGGCCTTGCCTGGGTCGAGTCACCAGAAGGCAGCACGGGGGAGTCGTAAGTCAGCAGTGGTGACGGGCCTGAGTCCATCGGGGAGATCAAGTCAACCACATAAGCCCAGTCTTTCCTGAAATAACTTCCACTTAAAGAAACAATGAGGTTGCAGCAGCAACAGTTTTTGCCGTAGTAAAACTTGTTGTCATCGTTGGGAGTAATCAGTTGATATTTCCCCGGCATGTTGTCGTCTATGCCGGCGGCTTTCTTGAGACGGATACAGAGTTGCGTTTTGATTTCACTGAATTTCTCCTGGTCAAGTACCAAAAGATCGGTATCTCTTGGCGTGACTGAGCGTTTAATAACTGTATCAGATATTTCGGCTGGTAACAGATGGCTGCCGGTTGCCAGCTCAAATGCATTATTCCCCCAAAGTGACTGAATCTGCGTCTGATAAGCACGGCTCCCCAGATAGACCACAGGCAAACCTTGATGTTGCAACGTCTGCACTTCGCTGGCTATTTGCTCTTGAAATTCAGCTCTGTTACTGAGAGTCTCCGGAGTATCTGGCCAGATAGTTATTGCTTTGGCAAAACCTGCCAGAGTATCACTGTGATTGATGACTTGATTGTTGCGTTGACCTTTTTTAATCTGGCCTGAATTCGGTTTATGCCTGCCAGTGGTGTTGGCTAATGATAGCTCTTTAGAGTCATTCAGTTCTTTTAAGCACCTTGCTATGAAAGCAATATTTTTGTTCAATCTTTTCCCAAAACCAGCAGTAGCCTGTTCAAGGTTGGCAATAGTTGGAAACTCATGCCTGAGAATGTCGATCCGTTTACTGCTAACGTTAATCAGGGCAGAGTTCAAATGCTGAAGTTGTAACAAACTGTGGTATAAAGTAGTCTGAATTGACTCTGAAAGCACAATTTTCAGGCATTTGTCTTCCCCATTATTGCTGTGTTCTCTGATTTCTTTTAAGTGGCTGAAAGCATGGATGAAAAAGGCTTTGAAATTTTGGTTGAACTTGTCAAATTGATCAATTTTCTCTTTAATCCCGGAAGCATTTGCTCTGATTTCATCTTTCCATTTCTCTTTGGCCATCTTAAGTGAGTGTGATGGTTTACTTGTATGAATGCTGGTAAGGCAGGTCTCCAGATCACCGAATATTGAAGCGCATTCACAAATATGCTCAACTAGTATTGCACAGTGATAACAGCAGTGGAAGAACGTTAACAATAACTCGGTGTGCGGTGTTGGTGCATCGTCTGCAAAAATTTTAATTAGGTGCAGACAGGATTCTCTGTTCAGTTCTGAGATGTTAATGTTTGGATTGAGTGCATTCCACGTTTTATTAATAAGCTTTAAAATATCATTATTCTGGAGAAGTATTTGTGTCAGCCGGGATTTCAGGTACGCAGGAAGCTGTTGCGGATTGTCATTTGTTACCCCATCCAAGGGGGTATGTTGCATAATGGCCTTTTGGGCCTCATGAAAGCTCTTCTTGATGGCCATCTCGTGATTGTTGGTCAGAGTCAGTAATCTTAGCCAGGCGAGAGATAAACGGCGATGGTATTTACAGGTTTCCCTTGCTTCACTGGTCAAAAATCCAAGCTTCTGCAACTGGTCTGCCCATGTATCCAGAACATTCAGTATTTGTATCAGATCTTCCGTCTTCATTACTTTTATTAACGGTGATTGTTTCTCAGTGTCACTCTCCTTGTGAGCAAGAAGGGTACTCAGGTAAGTAGACGCAGCTTCAAGCCCAAGGGTAAAATACTTGTGAATGGGGTAGGGTCGGGATTGTGTGTATTCATTAAAATCATTATGCCAGTTCTCAATGTTGATTCCTGCTGTATTATTATTATGTTTAAGTGCCTGAATAACCGGCTCCAGTGAATACTTGCCATGAAATACTATTCGAGTGGTTGCTTCACAAGCCTTATCGGCTTCGTCCCATCGTCCTGCCATTAAAGCAGCATGGAATAACTCTGCACAAAATAGATGTTGCCCAATCGTCTTTTGATTAATGCAGACTGGTTGGAATTTTTTTTGATCACTCCCTTCATTCCTGTATCGATCGATTGAACTGAAAAGGTATTTAGAGGTGGTTTTCAGGATATCTTGAGGAGCTTCCCTGTTCAGGGTTTCCCATGTTCCTGTGGCAATGGCAGTGAGCATATTGCTGATGCCTTCATTCAAGGTACCAGTTCCGTGTGGCTTTATGTCAGGGTGTTCCCGGAGGGGCGCATGCAAAATTGTGTGAAAGTTAAGTGGATTTACTGGTGCCCGCACGGCGATATATTTGTTGAAATCAGCGTATCTTATCAGGCCCTCCACAAGACAACAGATATATGACAAATGGCAAACAAGAGATTCACTGAGAAAGCTGATTGATTGCTGGTGCGGGTATTCAACCCCAGAGGGCCATCGATATAACATTTTGTTGAGATCACGATAGAGCTCGCCCAGCCTCAGTATTTCCTTACACATATCATCACTCAAAAACAGCTGTCTGGACAATTTGCCATAGAGACTTTTGTAAGCCATTTCTGTTTTGTTATACCATTCAACAAGTTTGTAAGAACTGTCTTTGAATGCTTGATATTTATCAGCAAGATGCTTGAGCGAAGCCAGTCTATTGCAGATTAAGCTATGGAACTGGTAACTGTCTGTGTCCAGAAACTTTCCATTGAGAAATTCCTGATCAAGTTCCATTTTAAAGATGGATAATTCGTCCTTGAATTTTTGGATATCCCCGGTGGTAATTTCCAGGGGATTGGGCAGTGTCATGTCGAAATAGGGAAGAGTGCCCATAATGGTGTCATCATCATCAGTCAGAGGCTTCATGAACACGTCAGAGACAGGACAGAAGGCTGATGACTGTTCCGGCTGGCTCTGCCCGGCAGCTGAGGTCAGTTCAGGTGCATGATACGTTTTATCGACAGGACTGGTCTCCGTCTTTCTTTCACTCAGTGATAAATCACTGGGCTGAGAGTTTTCCGGGTCATTGATGATATCACTGCCCGGGGAATGAAGTTCTGGTTTGATTGCAGTAGCCCTGGCAGTTGTTGATGTGTCCGCCAATTCTTCTGAGCCAGTGGTGTATGCCTCAGGGGCAGGCCGGGGACAAGTAAATGTGTTTTCGGTATTGTTCATAATTATTATTAAAAGAACTTTACGTAATAATCGGATATGTTTTATTAATCAGACATAATTAATCCAATTTGGTTCCATGGAATTAATTACCCTCAAGGAGTTGGAGGCAAGTCTTTCATTTTGAACACATTCAATAACTGATATTTGTTTACGTAACACCGGGCCTGCTAATTTTGGAACTTTAGTACATAAAATTAATCTTATTATGATTACCCTCTTTTGACGTAATTTATCAACTTTAATCAGATGATTTTTGTAAGACCTGTTCGGTTGATCGAAGATGGTCTGTTGAGGGTTGGGGAATCAGATCTTTGTTTTTGGGCATCAAAGTTTCAATACCAAACATCTGTTTTTCCGACTGTGAATGTAATGGGTGAAAATCAGATGGCGGTATATTGGTAGAAACCTGTGGAACAACTTTAGCAAATAAATCATTAAACTTTGCTGTGGTATCTGTGTTTGCCTTCTTAGGGTAGACATTAAGGAATTCTTCCTGATAGTACTATTGTCCATTCTTTCTTTAGCTTCTGAGAACGAGTGCAGGCGGGTTGGTTTCTACGTGTTGCGGGTCTTGAATTGGAACCACGAAGCACACGAAGAGCACAAAGAAGAGCTTTGCTTTTCCTTTGTGCTCTTCGTGTGCTTCGTGGTTCAAAGCTTTTGCTTCTGGAATTAATAGATAATTCTTAATGTCTACCCTAAGAAAAAGGCTTAACAAAGCCTGACTACATTTTTTAGTCAGACTCAAATCCCAGCACTTTCCTGATGTTGTCAGCCACAATGGTACCTATACAAGCCTGCTCAAACGTTTCTAATGCTTCTTTATAGGTATTACCGCAATAGAGGGAATGAGTGTTTTCCCCACCATTCTTGGTGGGAAGTATTTCACCACGGTACACGACATTATTGTGAGAATCGTATTCAAAAAAATGTTTACACCGGATTGGATTCAACGCCAGAAGGAAAAGCGTGCCGTCATCAAATTGACCTGCATATATTGAATGTGGATCGCTTGGTTGAATATATTTATGTGGGCACAATCGGCGGCTATGAATCAAATCTATAGGATTGAAAATATAAACACCTGTAAACTCTTTCACGGTATTGTCACATTCTGAGTAATTATCTTTCTTCAATAATCCATCGAGTGCCAGGTTGTATTTCAACAAGTCCTGATACATAAGGGTATTTTCCTGACGTTCAATTTTTATCATATTCCTGAACTCAATCGGAGGTGGACCTGATGATGATGTGACTGATTGCATGCAGTGGCTTTTCATAAAATAATCATTTTCCGACAGTGACTTGAATCGGTAAAAATCAGGTTGTGGTATTTTGGTAGCCTGTGGAACAACTTCTTTAACCGATAAATTATTAAACGTTGCTGTGGCATTTGTGCTTGCTGTGGCACTTGTGTTTGCTGTGGCACTTGTGTTTGCCGTGGCACTTGTGTTTGCCGTGGCATCCCTGGTTGTTTCAGGCTTTTGTTGTTCTTGCCACGCCATTTTTGGGTAAGTTGATGCTGATATGGGTGAAGTCATAAAAATTACTCTTATTCTAAATAATCAAGTTGATGGCAAGGGGGAATGTTCAAAGCGTTTGCAACGCTCGTGAGAATTCCCCGGCTCAAGGTGGAACTTTGTCAGTTCTGACCACTAATCCAAATGTGAGTTGAATAGCGTGACTATTCACTGAACAAAAGCGAATTTTCAGATCCATAGTAGGGTAGATCGTTCCCGGACAGCCTTCTGGTGAAATCGGGTGCCTCTGCCTTTATCCATTGCTCAAAAGCCTTTAATGATTGATCTATTTTTGTGCTGTCATAATCTTTGATACCCCATAACCATTTCTTCATTGATAAATTGCACTCATGTTCATTCTTTTTATGTTTGTCCATATTCGCTGTAAAGTCATCCAGCCAATGTTTTCCTTGTTGATTAATGATCAATAGTTTCATGAATTCCACAGTTGTAAGATGGCTAACAGCTATTATCCTGTTTTTCAGGCAGCATTTAGCTATTTCTAATCGAGTCTCATCTGAGCAACTCTCCCATATTTTTGTAAAGTGATTTCTGCATTTTTCCAGAATATGTTGATAACAAATTTCAGCTTTAAATTTATCCATCATGTTTTGATATTCATGATCTAATTCAAAACACGACATTGTATTGTTTTCCGTGCTCCTGAAATTTTTTCCGGATTTCTGATTCCCCCCATCGTTTGCGTTGATGCCAAATTCTATGTATTCGTGTTCAAGAGGAAACATGACAAATTCTATAATATTTACAATTAAAGCCAGAACCTCTTCTCTGGGTGCATGGCTACACACATCTTTTGAAGGGTCAGTCAAATATAATACATCGGTCAGAAAAAACCATTTTTCACTGGCAAAACGCTTTTTATACTCTTGGTTTTCTTCGCCTTCTTCTCTATGGATGGAGGTTTTGAAGTCAAAGTAAAAATCCCTGACATTTACAATTTTACGTTCATAGAATTTCGGGTTATTTTTGACAAAATTTGATATATTTTCAACATTGTTCATTTTTATTCTAAAGAAGCTTTCAACAATAAATTGAAGTCTTTCCGGATGCATTCTGATTATATTGTCAATCTGTTCTTCGAGGATTTTTTTGGTTGTTTCATCCGCAGGTGACCAGCCAATGATGTGAGTCCAAAAAAGATCTTTCTTCACCACGGGACGCAGCAAGTAATTATTTTTTTCCATCACGTCCAGCCATAGTTCCAGATTGAACTGACCCTGACTGTTGATACATGATTGCGATATAGCTTGGGAGAGCTTTGGTATATTGTCTGTTACTTTCTTATTATTAATTATTCTTTCAGGTTCAAATTTTGCGTTTTTTAACACTGATAATGAAAAACATTCACCTTCAAAAGAGCAGCCTTTAAAAAAAGTACTTTCAAGACTTGCGTTGTTTAAATGCTCCATAGTGAATTTACATTGCTTGAATTTAGTTCTTTCAAATTCGGTATCATTCATTGAGCAGCCTCTGAAATCCAACCCTATAAGCTTGCGCGATGTGTCAGTCGTTGTTTTCAAACCATCCAAAGACTGCAATTTTCCTTCCAGTAGTCCCGGATTTTGTTGAAGCAGCAACTCAAAACCTTCTTCGCCAAAGGCTTTGATGAGCATTTTGATGTTCCCGGGAATCCGGCTGTATACAGAGATCAACTCATAGTAACGGGTTGACCGGGAATACTGAAAAAGCGCTTCCAGCGGTCGTCCGTCGGGCCAGTGACTGTAGCGTCGCTTGAGGGCATGCAACAGATTTAGCCGGTCTTCTGAAGAGCTGACGTGCAGCGTTTTCAGTTCATCAAACAATGACAAAGAGTCGGTAAAGAAGATCTCATGATATGGGGCTTTCATTACTTCCTGATAGTCACCATGCGACTGCAGAATGGTTTTAATGTTACGTCGAAAGGTCTCCAAACCGGGGTGGAAATCGTGATAAATACAATGATCTTTAATCGCACAGAGATCCAGACGGCCGAGCGTCTCAGATTTGAACAGCGCGGACAATTGCCCCCCATAAAGACTATGCCCGATTTTATGCTCGACAGGCTGGATACGGGCAAACACATCTCGGGCGTCAACATTAGCCTGACGCTTCATATCCTTGGTAACGGGCTCCAAGCCAATGTCCATCCGTCGCTCAAAGGAACACAGAGTAGCATAATTTTTCAGGCTAGCCATGACAGTCTCTTTACTGTCGGTTTTGCCAAGAAAACTGACATTGTGCCCGGGACAGAACGACCGGGCAGGGTTTTCGGCAATGTCATGTGGCAGCCCTGGAAGGAAATATATCAGTCGTCCTGCACGAAAACGAAGCTGTTCCTCGTATCTAAGCGGCTGTTTAAGCAGCTCTTCAAGAAACGCTTTTTTTCTGGCGATTACCGAAGCATCCGCGTTAGTATCTGCTGCCGCGGCACGGTTCATATCACCAAGGCAGCCATGATAGTTGGCCAGGGCGTCCAGCCATCGTTCCTCCAGGTCGCTGGCATCCGGCCGCTGACAATGAATGCCCAGCCCTGCCAACTCACTGAACAGCGCTTCAACCACTGATTTATCGTGTCCGGGCAAGGTCAGCGCCAGGCTATTTTGCAAGGCTCGGGCCTCAGGCAACCACTCGGGTATAAACTCAATGTGCCCCTCCTGACTGACTGGTTTCAGTTCAGCCACCCGGACAGGTGAGGCATGCAGGCCGGCATAATTAAGCTGAGTCTTGTTAAAATAACTGGCGCTCTGGCCTGTTTGCCTGGCAAAGCCGTGACTGAATTCAGCTAATTGTACTTTTGCTTCAATATTTTCAGCAGCCCGCGAACAGACCCGCGCAGGAAAGGCGGGTTCAGGCAGTTGGATTAAGTTCAGGGAGTTCTCGCCAATAGACAGCCTGTCTGCCTCTAAAGACTCCCTGCATGTGGCGACATTGGTTTGCAGGTTCTTTATGGCCTTGTCGATGGTGTCGTGATCAGATGGGTTCCATCGCTCTTTATCCCGGATCAACTGCTGCGCCAATTGGTCACACTCATCGGCCAGGCTGGCCAGGTCACTGCGCCAGTCCCGGTAACTGTCGCTCTGGTGGTGGCACTGAAGGTAATTGATCCATGTGTTCAGATGGTGCAATCCCTGTTCCAGGGCGAGGTTGTATGCCAGTCGGTTGCTGGCATTCCGGGCCAGCTGGAGAGTCATCCGGGTAATCGGCTTGCCGTCCTGATCCAGTCGCTGGGTAAGGCAGAGCTGTCCGCCACGGATATCCGGGCCCTTAACCTGCAACCAGCCCCCGCGGATACCCGCCGCCGCTATGGCTTGATATTCTGCCATGGATACCCGCTCACCGGCCTCGACGCTGTTGGCAAATCGGGTGGTGAGCCAGGCGATTCGATCATGAATCGTCTGCCGTAACCAGCTACGGTCACCGGGCAGGAAGCCGCTGTGTTCGATCTGCTGGTCCAGCGCTTGCCAGTCAACTTCGCGCAGCATCGTTTTCAGGGTCTGCCCCAGCAGCTCATCGTCCAATTGTGACAGAATAGCCACGCAAGGGTTGTGGATAACGTGGGAGTTCATTGCTGGTGCCCGGGGATCCCGCAGTTTTATCAGCAGCACCGGCATGGAGGAAAAATCATCCTCTTTGGAGGTGGGTTCTGGTTTATCCGGACAGGGATAGCGTGTGGCCATCCCGGCGAATTCCCAGTTTAACATCACCGGCTCCCCTTGTGGGGTCAGTTCAATGTTCTCCCAGTCTTCGTTGACCATGGCTTCATTACCAACGATGGTATTGACCAGTAGCAATCTGGCCCACTGATTTGCAGGCAGGGATTGCAGGGGGGCTTTCCCACTTTTCAGGTTACCTGGCCAGTCAGCGGGAACTTCGCTGACCACATAACTGCAACCCTGTTCCTGATGGGCAAAGGTGACGGGGGCATTAACGCCCAGCAGTCGGGCGAGATTGGCCATCAGTGCCTGATTGCAGGCGCTTTCCACAGAGACCGCTGTTTTGATGTAGTAGCACTGTTGCTGAACGGGATCATTATACAGCTGCCCAATCTTGCTCCCTCCCAGGCTCTCACTCTGCCGGTTCAGCCTGGCCAGGGAAAAGGTGGGTTCTGGTGCCACCGGGAGACCGGTAAAAGGAGTGATCAGCTTGCTGATGAAATCGGATTGCGTGCTTATAGTAAATAACTGATATTCCAATGGCGAAGGATGGTGTTCCCACTGCTTTTTCGTGTTTACACACCCGGTAGCGGTTTGGCTGAAAAAATTTATGACTGTTTTGGCGTTGTCTTGCAAGTCGATGGTAGACCAGAGGTCGCCCTGACCGGCAATCACCCGGCAGACCTCTCTGGCCAGTAAGCGCCACGCTTCACGACTTTGGTCATCATGGCAGGCGGCAAAACACTCCAGCTTGTCAATATAAAAGTAAGATCTGACCCGCATAACCTCCAGCGTATCGGCATCATGGAGCAGACTGCGCAGTGTCTGTATCTCCCAGGGCAAGTGCTTGCAGGCATCCGGCCGATCCTTGTGGCGAATTGCTTCACCGCACTGCCAGGCCAGGGACTGCTCTATGCCACAGTTACGCAGGTGCTCTTGCAAATTGTCACTGCTGGCCTTTTCCCATTCAGTGGTGTCTTTTCCATCTCCTTCACGGCCCGAATCATGGAACAGACAGGCCTTGACCAGTAACGGTACCAGGTGCTCAGGAAAGTTCAGGGCCCGGGGATCTTGCTGCTGTTTGCGTTGCTGCAGTATCGCCAGCGCCCAGATTGCGGTCCGGCAGCTGTGCTGGAGGCCATGAATGGGACGCGCAATGGTCTGGGATGGTGGTAAAAAGCTGGATGGATGATATTCCTGAAGCAGGGCAGTTTTTACCGGAATCTCAATGGATTTGATAAACGGTAGGTCGATTATTGGAAAGCTGGACGTTTCCATTCTGGTTGTATGGTGGACCGATGTGCTTTCAGCAGTCGTCGGTGTCGGCTTTTCATAAGCCATTAGACTGATTTTCCGATGAGCGTTACTAACCGCCTTGGTATCGGGTGTGCACTGATCATTGGAAATAAAGTTTTCAGGCTTATTCGAAAGGTCGGCACCTGAGGGCATTATGTTGTCATTAACCCGGACCGTTCTGGTGAACGTCATTCGTCGTATGTCGTTACCGTCTGGCATATCAACATCGCCATTGATTTGTTTATCAGGGGCGCTCAAACTTCTGGGGCTGGCCGAATTAATCATTAAGTTCACCTTTATCGTTCCCGGTCCTGTTTTAAGGAGGCTGTCCGAGAATAGACCTGTGTTAATCTCGGTCAGCCTCCTATGGTTTCTGAATTACTCGGCCATAAATTTTTGTAGTTTTAGCCCGGATATCTCATAAACGTGCTCCTGATCTCGCTTGTCCTTTGCCGCTCCGGGAGTGACAAAGTCCTCGGCTTTAGCATCCTGCGTCACCCTGGCTCCCACATCCATGTGGTCGTAAGTGAGATTCGCGGCAGTTTATAAAACACCGGATTTGACCAATCGCTCAATAATTAGTTCCCGTCCAAAAAACGCATTGGGCAATCCATGCTTAAATTTGAGGAGCACCTGCAAAATGTTCGGATGGATTTCGTCAGGCCTGCTTACTTGATGGTTAGGTTAAATGCCTGGAGTTAATGTTAAAACTTTTCATTCTGAACCACACACGAACAAAGCCGTAAACACTAATTTATTGCAACCATCTATCAGTAACGGGAGTAACTCATGTTGGCAAAAATAACTACTTTCAGAAGCATAAACATCGTCATCAAACGATGGCTGCTACTCATCCTTTTGCCCCTTGCTATAGTTGCCACAGCAACCCAGACGCCAGAAAACAACATCAACAACATCGCTGAAGCTGTTGAAAACGAGTCGATCAGCACGTCAGCAGATCCTCACGATCTGGCCAGAATCAATCGGGCCGCTGGTGCCATCATGGGTGTCCTGGTTGGTGACGCACTGGGGCTGGGGACGCACTGGTATTATGATATGGACGCCCTGCATCGGGAGCACGGCACCTGGGTTGACCACTACGTTGACCCCAAACCCGACGGCGATCACCGGTTCGCTAATGTCAGCCGGTTTCGCTACGAGCAGGGATTACGCGCCGGTGATATCTCCCAGACAGGGCAGGTTTACACGTTGTTGCTGGAGAGCCTGCAAGAAAAAAAACAGCTTGTGAACGATGACTTCTTCCAGCGTTTGGATACCTTATACGCCACACTCAGTGGGGAGCCCTTCTCAGGACGTTACACCGATAGTCTTCACAGAATCCTGCTGAAATATCGAGCCCGGGGTATAGGCTGGGACAACATGCATTCGTTCGTCCCGACCAATGATACATCTGACGGCGCATTGCTGCTCGTTCCCCTTGCTGCCACCATCTCCGACCCTGAACTTTTTGCCCGTGAAGCGGACCAGCTGCTGCGGGTGTTTTACCGGGATGACTTTGTCAGGGGTAACCATATCGTCTACGGCCTGGTTATCCAGGCGTTGATCAATGGCATCACTGTTGATGAGCTGGAAGATTACCTGAGACCGATGGCTCGCCATCCTGCCATTGCCCCTATTGTTGGTGGCTTCGACCGCTTCATAACCCCGGTCAATGGCAGCATTGCCCGCCGTCCGGAACTGGTCAGTATTCCAGAACCGAAGTACGTCAGTCATCTCTTTGGTATGGACTGTCAGGTTATGCACTTGCTGCCCGCTGCTTACTACCTGATGTATCGGTTCCCGAATGATTTTGAGATGGCTACCCTCTCTGCCAGCAATGGCGGCGGCAATAATATGGCCAGGGCAGCATTGACCGGAGCCATCGCCGGAGCCATAAACGGCATCAGCAATATACCGCAACGGCTGTTAAAGGATTTACGCAATGGTGACGAGCTGGAAAAGCTGGCAAGGGAGGTAGCCAGTCAAAATCACCAGGAGGCTGACCGAGAATAGGCTGCCCTACTGCGGCAACTGCTCCCCGGGAGGTTGAGCGTTGTTATCCATACCGTGCTGAAGCTTGTCGAATTACGGTGGCACCATCCTTCGACAAGCTTCAGGATGAACGGGTTGTGCGGTATTAACACTTTTTTGCACTATTGCCTGATTACATTTTCAGTCAGACTCAAATCCCAGCGATTTCCTGATGTTGTTAGCTACAATGGTATCTCTACAAGCCAACTCAAACGTTACTAATGCTTCTTTATAGGTCTTTCCGCAATAGAGGGAATGGGTGTTTTCTCCGCCACTCGTGGCAAGATATGATTCACCACAGTATCCGACATTATTGTGAGAATCGGCTTTAAAAAGCCTTTCACACTGGGTCGGATTCAACGCCAGAAGGAAAAATGTGCCATCGTCAAATTGACCAGCATGAATTGAATGTGGATCTTTTGGACCAAAATTTTTATGGGGACGAAGTTGGCGGCCATGATTCAAATCAATATCATTGAAAACATAAACACCTGTAAACTCTTTCACGGTATTGTCACATTCTGAGTAATTCTCTTTCTGCACTATTCCATCGAGTGACAGTTGGTATTTCATCATGTCCTGATGCATAAGGGTATTGTGCTGGCGTTCAATTTTTCTCATATGCCTGAATTCAAGCGGAGGAGGACCTGATGATGGTGTAACTGATTGCATGTACATGCTTTTTTCAATGCAATCTTTTTCGTACTGTGACTTGAATGGGTGTAAATCAGGTGTCGGTATTTCGCTAGAAGCCTGTGGCACAACTTCTTCAACCGATAAATTCTTAAACTTTGCTCTGACACCTGTGTTTTCCGTGGCATCCTTGGTTTTTTCAGGATCTTGTTGTTCTTGCCATGCCATTTTTGGGTATGTTGATGCTGATATGGGTGAAGTCATAAAAATTACTCTTATTCTAAATAATTAAGTTGATGACAAGGGGTTATGTTCAAAGTGTTTCCAACGCTCATGATAATTCCCTGGTACAAGGTTACACTCTATTGATCTGACCACTAATCCAAATGAAAGTTTTATGATGATGGATAATTCTGGCTTCTTGGTGGAAAAGTTTTACTGCTGTATTTTTATTTTTAGTACAATGGTTGTTTATAAACGCAGTTACAGTGTCGAGAGTCAGGTGTTTTTCTGAACAAATTCAAGAATCAAGAACCACCACAGGTTTGCGCTTTGGACGCAGGTCTTCAAAAATTGAACTCTAAGCATAAAAATCAGTCAAATTTTTAAAATTGAATCCAACCTTTTAATAACAACTAACATGATGGTTCACTTCTTTTCAGGCAATTTGCAATGAACTCATTAACATCAGACTGTGGATCTTACCGGTTCAAGTCTCCGGCAAGAGAGCCGGTGGAACATGACGAAAGATTCAGTATTGGCTCTTCGGTCAAACCCCTGGTGGTATCGGATGAGAGTCAACCCCAGAACACTGTTAAGCCAACGCGGCTCCCCGAGCGACTCACAGTTGCTGTTCCTGAATCAATTACTGTTCCTGAAACAGTTCCTCCTGAGCAAGTTTCTGTTCCTGAGGTCATCGCTGTTCAAGAGACAGTTGCTGTTCAGGAGACAGGTGCTGTTCAGGAGACAGGTGCAGCTCCAGACGCTGCTTCCTGTGTTGGGCTCTCTTTGCCCGGAACTTCGCCTGTTGTCAAAAAACAGATTCCCGAACAGCTGCACGATATTTGCCAGCAATGGCTTGCGCTAAGCCACCGCTTCCCCAAAGACCTCAGTTTCCAGCAAACCGGCGAACTGGTCGAGGCCTTCAGGGAAATATTGCTTCAGCGACTTGGGGGATTGGCATCAGAACCTTCCAGATCCACCATGGGATGTCAGCCATCGGGGTGGTCTTCAACGCACCACACCAAACCGGCTGGCCAGAAAAACGCACCTGATGACAGTAGCCAGAGGGATCATCAGCTGGTGGACCATTTCTGGCTAAGTTACCTGAACGCAATAAGCCGACGTATTACCCAGATAAGCAGTGATGATGTACGGGTGAATGGCCAGAGTCCGGAAGAACCGAATCCGTTCACCTTTGAGCAGCTGAACCAGAAAAGCTGGGATTTATATACCAGGATCGGTGTGAGTTATCCCGACAACATCCCGCTGATTCTTAAACAGGCCTCCTATCCTCTCAGCCATGGTGGTGACACTTTCGCTATTATCCATTGTGTTGTTTTTAAGGGCGTAGAGGCCAGCAGCAACTTTGTGAGCACCCTGCTTTTTTCCCTGTGTGAATACTATCAGCCGGAACAACGGCCTTCGCCAAACGGCTCTGAGCCAGCGATTATCCGGTTATTCGAGCAGCTCGGCTACTGGCAGCAACAAAACGACAAACTGATTGTCCCGAAAGTCAAAACGGCTAAAGGAGAGATTCGCCCCATGAGTATTTTCAAAAGCATGGAGCGAATTATCCCCAAAGAACACCCATTCCAGCAGGCCCTGGCCAAGATCCAGCTTGACAGCGGCCCGATCGGCATACTGGAAGGCAGTGTTACCCGGCAAAAAAAATGCCTGAAGCAAACCATTAAGGCGCTTGCCAGTTTAAAAGCCGCTGATGATCTGGCCAAAGCAAAACAAAGACCATCGCCTGCCAAAACACAGCGAAAGCAAAAAAAAGACAAAAAGACCGCAGCCGCGCGCTCCTGCAACAAACCTGCTGCGCCATCGACACTTACGCCATCAGAGGCTGGCAAAAACAATTCCGGGGAATGTCTGAGCACATTGGCAGACAACAGCAGCTCGCCAATAACATTTGCCAGACAATGCAAACAGCTCATTAATGCTGACAACGTCGACCTGCTGCAAAAACTGCTGACAGATAATCCGCAACGTTTCCACGGATTAAAACAGTCACAGAAAAATAAAATTGACCGTTTTCTGAAAGCAAAGAAACTTCCTAATTTTTTCTAGGAAAAATACGCTGGTACTGTATAGGGTTGTTCAGGCAGAATTGCCAGACATAGCTATCTATCAGGTTGACATTCGGGCCACCATAAGAGCCTCTAATGCAGAGAGCCAAAACACAGGCCCTTATATTTAACGCCCTGGACGTAATATGACTGACAATAACAAGCTGCCACTTATCCTTGAACCAGATGTTCTGGAATCCATACTCACTGCTGAAGACCATGCGTCAGTAAAAGAGCGCCTGATTATTATTGATCTTGGTAATCCCCGGCTGTATCAGCAGGCTCATGTTCCCGGGGCCATCAATGTGCAACCCCATCAGCTGGTTGCAGGAACGCAACCGGCCCGTGGCAAACTGCCAGCGCTCAGCCAACTGGAATCGTTGTTCAGTGAGCTGGGATTTACCGGCGAAGAGCACTTTATTGTTTACGATGATGAAGGCGGTGGCTGGGCGGGGCGCTTTATCTGGACGCTGGATGTTATTGGTCACCGGAAATATTCGTATCTCAATGGTGGAATCCATGCCTGGTTGAAAGAAGGCCATCCAAGAGAGTCCGGGGCCAACGTGAGAGCTTCCACCGACGTTTCCCTGACGATTGATGACCGTGTTATTGCCAGCTGCGACTTCATCCTTGAAACACTGGCGAGCCCGGAGTTCACTATCTGGGATGCACGCTCTCCAGAAGAATACTGCGGAGAAAAGGTCATGGCACAGAAAGCTGGCCATATTCCCGGAGCCATTAATTTTGAGTGGACTCGAGCCATGGACCCGGAAAAGAACTATCGAATTAAAGAAGGGCTGGTGGCGGAGCTTGATGCCCTTGGTATTAAAAGAGATCAACAAATCATCACCCACTGTCAGGCCCATCACCGTTCAGGGTTTACCTACCTTGTGGCCAAAGCGCTTGGATTCAAGTCGGTCAGAGCCTACGACGGCTCATGGTCTGAATGGGGGAACCTGCCTCATACGCCGGTTGCTTAAGTAGTTAACCAAATGCAATCGTATTTTCTGACTAAGCAAACACAGCAATCACCGATATAATCACCGAAGGTGCAGGCAGTCATGCCATGAATTACAATGGCTGCCACTTTCCTGTTTTTCGAGAACCATTGTCTGACAATGATTCATTTGAACAACGTTCAGAGCCTGACATGATCCCTTACAAATAGACGACAGGCTCTTATCAGATACCTATTTTAACTACAGGATATTCCATCACCGTGAAAGAAAAACTGTTTGCTGCTGTCCAGTATGTACTGCCCCATCACCTGATCTCCAGGGCTGTGTACTATTTTGTGGAATGCCAGATTCCATGGTTCAAAAATGGCCTGATTCGCTGGGCTATTGATCACTACCACGTCAATATGAGTGAAGCAAAACGGGAAGGCGCTGAAGAGTACCTCCACTTCAACGACTTCTTTACCCGGTCATTAAAGGATGGAGCCCGTCCTTTACCCGAAGACCCGGAGATGATTGTCAGCCCGGCCGATGGTGTCATCAGTCAGATAGGGGACATCAGGAACGGCAGAATATTTCAGGCCAAAGACCATGACTACAGTCTGGTCGAACTGCTCGGTGGTGATCTGGAGCTTGGGCAGGAGTTTATGGGTGGAAAGTTTGCCACCATTTACCTCTCCCCGAAAGACTACCACCGTGTCCATATACCAGCGGCCGGGTCCCTGCATAAGATGGTCCATGTGCCCGGACGCCTTTTCTCTGTAAACCAGGGGACTGTTGAGAATATCCCCAATCTCTTTGCCCGGAACGAACGGGTGGTCAGTATTTTTGATACAGAATACGGTCCCATGGCAGTCATCATGGTTGGGGCAATCAATGTTGCCAGTATTGAGACCGTATGGGCCGGTCTGGTGACACCACAAAGGGGGCAGGTTGCTACCACCACCTATGGTGAGGCGAGCCAGACGGTTGAATTAAGCCGTGGTGAGGAACTGGGCCGCTTCAAACTCGGTTCCACTGCGATTGTGCTCTTTGGCAAAAATCAGGTTGAGTGGCTGGAAAACTGGCAAGCCGGCCTGTCGATCAAGATGGGGGAGGCATTGGCCCGGGTCAATATTGCTCCTGACATCAAATAGTGCCTTCTCTATAGTGGAGATTTTTATCACATAGAGTCTGGTATTCAGAACCTCAGGGAGCGTAACGAATCCGTGTAAGGAACTCAGTTGCTGAAAGACGTTTGTTCTGCATCCCGCCACATTCGACCGAATCATCTTCCGGGGAAGGGGTCGTTGTTTCCGGATTGATCAAATCGCTAAGGAAGGCAACTTTTTCGCTGTCAGGCATAGGGCTATGCAGGGTATGGCAAATAACGCCAAAAGTTCCGGTTAAGCACTCGGCCACTTTATCGGCTAAATACTTTTCATCATCCGTTGTAACCAAAATTTTATCTACTTCAAGATGTTGAATTTCCTCTATCTGAATGTATCTTGGGTCGATTAACGGTTCAGGATAATCAAAACTCCTATCTGCCTCGGCAGGTAACCATTGTTGTTTATATTCATCGAAATATTCAAACACGTCGATCCCGGGCTTAAATACAGTGGGTTTAAAAATATTATTCTCGGCATATTTCATAAGATGAACGATTACCTTGTGATTAGCGATGTAATAAAAACGGTCAAAACTCAGTGGAGGTATTTGATTGAGCGCAGATTTACCAGTGGTGAGATGGAGAGCGTTGTTCACGTCGTCAGTAGAGAGACCATCGTCATACATACGTTGTTTTGCTGACTCAGTTAAACGGACCGCTTGACAGGAACGGCTGACATAAAATACCGGTAAGGTTTTACATGCCTTTAACTCTTCATAGGTCTTGAGCCGGATTTGATCGGTCAACTCCTTTGGTGATAACAATAAAGAGTGAGAGCTGGGCATTTTCCGGGCAGGGATTTGTGACGGTTGTCCTGACACAACAGAAGATGATATTGGGGATTGAAAAGAAACTGTCGTATGTTGTTTAACGTGTAACGGCTCAATTTTTCCTGACAAAACGTCAGTTTCTGCCATTGTTTTAGCGATTTTAGTGAGTGGTAGAGGATCGCATGTGGAATCTCTCAGTCTTTTTTGAGCAGTTACTTCAACGTCTCTCCCTGAGAAGCATGAAGGGCTTGAAATATTTTTTGAACCTTTAACCTCCGCAAAATTCTTATCTGAACCAGGGGCCTGATGATTCTCTGTCAGAGATGATGTGCCTGCTCGAATATCCACAACAATTCTACCAAATGAGTTATTTGATTGTCAGTCAGCTCTGGACCAATCAGTTCCGGACCAAAATGTACAGCCAAATGAAAATAATAGTGACTTATCCTGATAAATAATTGAAGCACCTCTACTTTTTTACATCCATTAAACATCAGGGAATGCTAAATACAGATGGCTTCAAATGCACAAATAAAGACAGTGTAGTATAGAGATTAATTACTTTCCTCATGAAATCTGGTAATTGGAATAATTTGAAATTCTAATTTATTACCAACGTTCACCTTTAAAACAGCTCCATTCATTGCCTTTTCTGACTTAACTAATTATCATCCGCCTCAAACCTGCCGACAAGGCATCAACCAATTAATCTGCTTTTTCAAATTCCATTAAGTAGAAAATATTATTATTCGAGATTGTATGTGTTGTTATGTCTCTACCTGTTAAGGCAAACTTTCAACTGGTTAATACCGCAACGGGTGGCGGTGCTCTGCCATCAGTAGAAGTTACAAACGGGATTAACTCCAGAAAATATACGGAATATTTATGCCATGGTGAATCTGAAGCATCCACCCTGGTTTCTTCATTTTATCGTAACCTTGGCTTGACCATACGTGTTGTTGATGTAAATAAAATATTGGCTGAAAGAACAAAAATTAATGCCAGGTCAACAAAATTCAGGCCATTCAGCTGCCTGTTCCCCGGCAGTAAACGTGTGGTTGTAAAGCCGGTTTCTGATTTGAATGAATGGAAAGATATCGTGATCAATGGGGTGGTAACCGTTCATAAACCGATAGCTGATGGCATTATGAAGTGGGCTTATAAACGGGACGGCGCGACTGACAAAAAAGGGGAAACGACTCATGCAGGCTTAAAAAAAATTACCGATTTTGCCACATTGAAAGATAAAACAATGGAATGCCGGGATGAATCATTATTCCTGACTCGCTCCTCAGGTCATGTTGGTCGTGATGGTTATTTACTGCATCAGCCATTATTGCAGAAGGTTGAGAATGCTAACGACTACCCGGAGATCATCTGCCCATATAACTTTGACCAGACCCATTGCGGATATCTGCTGGATTTCAGAAGGGAGCAGTGCTTTATTAATATCGCCAGGTTTATGGAGAATATTTTACTCCTTGAATCCGGTGACGATGCTGGTCAAATGCCAAAGCCCGCAGTTATTTTTCTGTATGACAGCTTTCGGGGGGGACTGCTGCCACCGGTAGAACTTAATGGTACTTTGCTCAAAAAAATAGCAGACAACGCCCGAGTATTTACCCGCTACCCCCGATCCCTTGACGAAGAACGCAAGCTCTTTAATTTGCTGGCTCACGCAGGCTATAAGCGCTTCTTGCAGCTATTGATGAACAATATTCCTGATAGCGTGAATGCTGTAGCAAATACACCTCAACCCATAAATATAGCAAGTATCAAGCAGGCCATTGTTAATCTGGAAGCCGACAAAGCCGTTACCATGCTGTCCGAAATAGATGATGAATTGATTAACCGCATCGGCTTACCGACAACACTCATGGATCAATTGACTTATAATCCCGTATTTACCTATCAAGATTGTAAAGATTACAAGTATCCTGATATTGATGATTTTTTCCGGCACCATATTGGCAAGAATCGTTCCCGGAAGTTAATGCGGACCACCTTTGCCGCGCAAGGCAAGATCTGCAGAGCACTGTTAAAAAAGAATGTATTTGTCCCGGTAATATTGCAAGGCGAAGATTCCTTATATAACCCGCTGGTATGTTGTCTGCTGATTGCTAATGGCTCACGAATTAATTTCGCTGGCTGGGGGTTTAAGGTGAGTATAAGCCTTTTTCCGATAATAGCCGCCAGGAAATTTTATCGGGAAAACCTATTGTCCGAGGCCGAACTCAAGATCATACGTTACGAGACGTTATGGCAAATCGTTTCTAATTCCACCACGTTTATTGTTACTGATCCTGATAAAATCCTGAAGCGATTTCGCAAGTTGGTGAATACTCTGGCAAGAGTTCTGCAGCAGCGGTACCCTGCCGGCCGGGTTCAACGACAGTGTCGGCAAATCTTCAGTGATGAACTTTACACATCATTTTATCTGGCTAAAAAAGCCAGCGGTCTGGCCCTGAAGCAGGTACTGGAAAAGGGCTTGTCTACCCAGCGATACAACGATAAAGCGTTGTGGGATTATGTACGCTGTATATCATCTACCATGAGTCGGTTGCATGAAGGTACTATCTTTTATCAGGATGAACTGTACTTAATAGACAAGTACAGGGCTATCAACCGATTTCCGGGCAAGGATTTCAGATTCGACTGGCTGGAGGCGTTGCTGGCCACACCGCCGATCTTTGATCAACGGGAGTCTCAACGCATGGGGCGCTATCGGGCGCTTACCCTGGAGGCTGGCCAGCACTACTATCAGAGTCCCCATCCAAGTCAGGCAAAAGCCATCATCGCTGAGGGGTTAAATCCCTGTTATCGTCATTTTCATGGCCTGGATCACGCCCTGCGTACGCAACTGGCCACTGAATTTCTGCTGGAGATACTCACCGACTTTCACCTGCCCTTCAAAAAATTACTGAAGCTGCATCAGCCACTGCAAGAGTTACTCCCGATTGCCGAGTTGTACCACGACGCTGTCGCTGAAGTTGAAGCCAAAGAAAATGAAGAGCTGCGTGCCGCCGAACTGTTTCTGCGCGATATGAGGGAGTTGCAGCAGTACCCCGAACCGCTGATTGCCCTGGTGGCCGATGCGCTGCGCAATAAAAACAGTAATAAAATGCACCCGGTGCCGGCACCCTTCACCGCCGATGACCAGTGCCCGGAAGAGGAATTACTACTGCGCCGGGTGCTGCGTTTTGGTGATACCGTTGACATCATGCGGGTTTATCCGCCCAGGCCCGACTTTCCCGCAATTAAACAGACAGCGGGGTCAGCAAAATTGACTGCTGCAACACTCAATGACGGCTATTTTCACCCGGAAGCCATTGAGCTGCTGGGCGTGGTCAATCATCCAGAGTTCACGCAGCTGATCCAGGCAGCACTGTTGACGTTCCGGAATCTGGCCAGCATCACCGGGGGTTGGCATAACCACAGCGAGGTCAACCCGTTCTCACGTAAATACGGCCTGTCGGTTGATAACGATAAACGACGGTTACGGATTGAACGGGCACCCGAGCCTTATGTGTGCCTGCGCGAAAGTCTGGATGACCTGGTGCGGCTCGTTATCGCGCAAAAAGCCGGGGTCCAGCCCTGCTTTGCGGAGCATTCCAGGCACAAGGATAGTACTCCAGCACCGGATTGTTGGGACCCGGGTATCGGCTTCGCCGGTGCCTATCGAAAGCTGCACAATGAGCAGGAGCTGCGGCAAGTTCGTTTACCCACCATGACCCTGAAGGAAAAGATTATTGTCGTTGCCGAGGAACTGCCCAGTCTGGAAACAAAATGGCTATCGTCAGCTACCGACAGGGCCCTTAAGGCAGAGATCAGGCGATTGCAACAGAAGGGCATCCTGCCTGCCATTGGCACGCCGCGACAATCTGAGCTGGAGCAGATACTCAAACAACCGGACTGTGTCGGCGCTAAGATACTTAATGAGCGTGAGCTTGCGGTGGTGGCTGATGACCATGAAGGGAGAGTCTTTTACCGAATGGTGCCAAAACGACGCAAAAGGCAATGCGCCGAGCCTGATAATGACGCCGGGTACCACAATACCGGCCCTGCCCCTAAACGACGGAGGAGTGGCTTCATACAAACGTCCGCTGTAATTATGCCTTGATATATTTCATTAGTTGTCAAAAATGCCACAGACGTTACACGATAGTGTACGTCTGTGGCATTTTCCCGGGGTTCATCCTTTCACATGTTGTGAAGGTAAATTGCGGCCCTGGCTTAGAATTTTGCACTGAATTGCAACGCAGCGCCGTAGGTTTTATCCTCGCCCACCATAACCGCCGCATTCAGGCCAAATATATCCCATGGCGACAAACCGACACCGGCCGTCAGCACATCCGCTGAATTATCTTCAAGGTCAGTCCGATAGCCTGCCGAGAGGCGTGCATGCTCCCAGAAGTCCAGGGTAACGCCCAGACTTGCATAGCGACTCTCCTGAACAGCACCGTAGCCACCGGTCGAGGTGAGCTGCAGGTCGCCCATTACGGACACGATACCGTGTTCTACACCCACACCAGCCGTTAACTCAGGCTTTACCTTATACTCAGAGGTTGAGTTTTTTGACTTATAGGTTTTGCCAATCAGGTTTTTTGCCGTAAGACCAAAAGACAGTGTGTTATTAAGTTGATAGGCTGCTCCAAGGTCGATATTGAAGTTACTGTGACTGGACTCTGTATCCAGCAGAGCATCATCATCGAATGCCGCAACTGCCTCACTGTAGTCGATCAACGTTACTTGTTGGTATTTGAGCACCCCACCAATATTTAACTTGCCAGGCAAGGCGGTGTCTACTTCATTGGCGACAGCGATACCAACGTCAACAGTCATTACTGCGCTGGCTTCAACCTGAGTTTCCAGATCATCAATTGTCACAGCACTACTATTACCGTTGTTTATGGCATCTTGTATCTCACCCCTGTCGCCAGCGCTAATCTCACCAACTCCTGCCGACATGTTCAGGGCGCTGCTAACATACAGGCTTGTCGGCATAACACTGTTCGGGATAGCAATAAATCCATTCCCTCCAGCTTCGACGCTCAGGTATTTATTGGCCAGGTTATCTAAAGAGTCCAGAGCCAGTTGCGCCTTTGCCTGATAATTACCCGTCGTGTCAGCAAGTGCATTCACGGCATCAGCTGCTTTGTCGGCTGTGTCGACCAGATCATCTTTATCCTGTAAAAGCACACCAATACCAAGATTCACACCAAAATCATCATCTTGATCAAAGGAAGCCAAATGCGCAGGGTTTAGAATGTGCTGTGTGTAATCCCCGACAGCCACTCCAGCTCCACCTTGAGCTATTGTCCTGGCATCAAACGCCTGAGCAGCTCCGGAGAGAAAGACGGCTGTGGTCGCAACGGCTATTTTGTTAAGTTTCATGAAATGCTCCCTGCTTTGTTAGTTTTATTGTTGTCCGTTATTACCAGACTACCACGGCACAAAGAGTATTGGCAGCGAGGGTTTCAAGGTAACTATCATTGATCTCCAAACTCCGTTGGTCCTGAGCGGAGTAGAAGGGCATCAACGCCATACCCTGAATAAAGACTGTATCAGTCCCCCTTCGAGCCCATGTTTATTCCCTCATCTCATGGTTCACTTTTCCAGCAAAGCAGTAGATTGCTTAGCATAATCAGCGCAGTTCCGGCTAAAGTGAGCATAAATATCTCCTCATGAAATAAAAAATAACCGGAAATTAATGACAAAATCATCTCGCTGTAGATAAAAGGTGCCAGATATGACGCTTCTGCCAAAGTGTATGCTTTTAGTAGAAAAAAGGAGGTGAGATTGGCAAGCAAGCCCAGTAATGCGCCTCTGCCAATAGCCATAGTCGTCAGTTCCTGCCACTGAAAAAGGGTGATTGAGCCAGCAAGAAGTGCAGCCAATAGTGAGGTGAAAAATAAAGTGCTGAATACATCTTCATTATTTGCACATTGTTTACTAACCACAGCGAACAGGGAGTAACTGACAGCCGCTATCAGAAGATAAACTACAGAACCCGGGCCAAGGCTGCCAAAACCACCATCAATCACGACTAAAACCCCGAAAAAACCGATTAAGTTAGCGATGACTTTCACATCACTTAATGGTTCACTTAAAATCAAGTAAGAAAACAGCAATGTCATCAGTGGAATTGAAAAAGATACTGCAGTTACCAGATTAATAGGATTGCGTTGCACTCCCTGAAACCAGAAAAAGGTTCCGGAATAAATTAATATTGCTCTCAGTATTAACAGGAATGCATTTGCAGGTTTTAACTGACGATACTGCTTGTTATAAAAAATGAAGGGTAGTAATAGCAGTGCTGATGAGGAAAAACGAAGGAACAGCTCCTGACTTAAATACAGGCTATTACCCGATAGCTTGATAACAACATCGGTTAAATGCATAAACAGAACACTTGCAAGACATAGCAGGATGCCTTTTGCTCTTTCAGGTTTCATAAATAGCATTATTACTGTGTTTGTTGATCAGGTAATCCCGAATGTTTTGAAAGCAGGCCAGCAGTTCTTCAACTTCTTCCGGCGTATTGGCAGCCGTTAACGTAATACGATGCCCCTCCTGGCCAATAACCACCATCGGATAGGGTGAAACGGTAACGAGAATGCCCTTCTCAAACAGTAGATTTGCAGTTTCTATGGTGTCCTGATTATCACCTATCCTGACAAAAATAATCGGAAACCAGGATTGATTTATCACCTCAAAACCCATTGACCTCAGACCATTAATGCACTTGTGGGTTAAAGCGAACAGTTTTTCCCTGTATTGGTTTCCCCGGTGCTCGTTGATCACCAGACCTTTCGCCAAGGTGGCCAGTGAAGCTGTCGGACAGGGGCCGGAAAGATCATAAGGCGTTGAAAAACCCTTGATAAAGCTCTGCATTTTTTTTGAGCAACCAACAAACGCCGCCAGGGATGAGTAAGCTTTTGAGCATCCCCCCACATAGATAATGTTTTCGTAGTCAAGCCCGTAATAACGGACGATACCATTGCCTCGCTGCCCGTAGGGCATTGCTGATGTGGGGTTTTCTCCCACGACACCGAATCCATGGGCATCATCTATATACACAATGGCGTCGTACTTTTTAGCAAGCGCAACAATAGCCGGTACCCTGGCAAAATCACCACTCATGCTGTAAACGCCATCAATCATAATGACTTTTCGCTTATTGTTCTGGTGCTTCTGGAGGTGTAACTCTAATGTTTCAAGGTCATTTTGTGGGAAGGAGAGTAATGTTGCCCCGCTGTCTCTGGCTATTTTCGCCGCTTCGTACATGGTTTCATGACCGGATTTATCCAGAATAAGCACTCCTCCCCTACCCACCAGTGCGGGCAGCACGCCGATGGAGATCAGTGTCACGGTAGGAAAAATCAAGGTAGACTCCACACCAATCAACGTAGCCAGCTGGTTTTCAATTTGTTGATAAATTGCCGGGCTGGCCACCAGACGACACCAGCTTGGATGCACTCCCCATTTCACGATTTCATCGCTGATATCGTCCTGCATCTCTTCATCCAGATCCAATCCCAGATAGTTACATGAGGCAAAATCAATCACCGAGTGATCTTCATCAACCCAGATTCTTCGTCCCTCAATTTTCACCGCCGTTAAATCATACTGTTTCATTTTACCCAGCATGGCATGTATGTGAGCCCGACGATTCTCTGATTGATTAATTTCAATAATTTCATCTTCTAGGTTCATAATGTTATTTCCTTTTTTCCCACAATTGACGACTGAGAAATCGAGAAAAACCCACTTTCATGCACCCCTGATTAGACCATGCCTCTTTATCGCAGCGAACGTATGCAAACCGACACTTTCTTTGATAAGCAAGATTAATTCGAAATGCTAATAGAGTTGAGTACAAACCCAGTCGGCTAAAACGGGTATCTGTTGCACCTTCTGATAGAACGGCCAACCCGTTGATGCAGCTCATGGTGCCAACGGAAATCACATGATCCCCGGAAAAGGCAGCAAAACATTCCAGGGAATTATTCTTATCCCTGCTGTTTTTTCTGATTTTTTCGGTGAACTTTTCTGCCAGTGATGAAGGAATGTTGTTTCGATCCTGGTTTAGCTTCATAAAGTAATCCAACTCATCTTTTTCAGTATCAATCTTCCTGATATCAATTTCAGATAATGACTTTTTGTAAAATTCACCCAGCGCCAACGGTGCATGCATGTTTTCTATGGAGAACTCATACCAAAGCTCTTCTTCTTCAGGTAATTCGATGTAACCTTCACTCTTTAAAAATTTGATATATTCACTGTCAGTGCCAGTATGAGTATAAACTCTCGGAAGGCTTGATCGTTCTGTGAAATAGGCTTCAGCTGTCTGCAATTCACTGTATGCCAGTGCGTCATGAATATGTATACAGTTGTAATATGGCCGGTCAGCATATTGCAGCCAGGAGATCTGGTAATTGTCGTAACTATGAAGCTCATCAAAGCAGAGTAATTTCCATGCCTGGTTAGCAGTAAAAATAACCTCTTTAATTTTGCTATTGTTCATCACACTAATAATGCCTCTACACTGAGTAATACCCGGTCTATTTTTCCAGAAGATGTTTTGGGTAAATCCGGTTGGTAATGGAAATGTGCGGGAATCATATAGATTGGGAGTTGTTCTTTTAATTGTTGAATGACTGTTTTTTCCGCCATCGGCAGGTTATTGATGGTTGAATAAAAGCAATGTATCTGGCATTGGTCTTTTATAAAAACAACGCAGCATTCATATATTCCAATAATACTGGCAAACGCGGCTTCAATTTCTCCTAACTCAATACGATATCCTTTGATCTTGATCATCAGGTCCCGTCGACCTCGATAGTGCAGCAACCCCTGTTTGTCCCGGAAACCATAATCACCGGTTCTCCAGAACCTGCCCGGATATTGGGCAAAAGGACTGACGACCAGATTTTTTCTGGTCAGATCCGGCATATTCAGATAACCATGACATACCGTAGGACCTTGGCACCATATTTCACCAGCCTCGCCAGTCCGGCACACCCTCATACTGGCCTCATCGACCACGAGAATTTCACTGTGATCTGCCCCGGTACCCAGAGGTATAGCGTTCTGGTGTTTATCCAAATCTCCGGGGGTAATATGAAAACAGGTAATAATATTGGTTTCGGTCGGGCCATAAATATTGCTGAACCGGGTATCCGGTAATGATTCCATCAGGTGACGCAGTTTAGCCACCGGAAATGGCTCACCGGCATACATAATCTGACGAAGACTGGTGCTGTTTTGGCCAAGCCCTCCTCGATACGCAAGCGTTATTAATGTGGAGGGTGTTGTATATAATATGGATACACGCTCCCGCCTGAGTAATGAGACATAGTCCCTGTGTTTTTCAATAGAAGAACGTTGTTTTTGCCAGTCAAAACAGACCAGGGCTGCACCAACGGATAAGGTATTGAAAATATCAAAAACGGACAGGTCAAACTTCAGCGGAGCCCTGGATATCACAACATCACCACAGGTCAAACAAAACTCCTTTTGCATCCAATCCGTAAATGCCCTGGCGTTGCCATGGGACAACATGATTCCCTTCGGCACGCCGGTTGATCCTGAACTGTGCAGGATATAGGCTAAATCGTCACTATGACCACAAAGTGACTCTGACAAATGATGGGGTTGTTCGTCTATGTCAGTGGATGGTGATTGGATAAAATCTGAAAAGCAGATGATTTTTTCAGAGGAATTTTCATGATTTCCAGAATTCCCCGGATTCAGTGCTGAGTCACCAAAGGTGACTATTCTTTCTATATTGTCATTGCCTGCCAATTCAGGAAATTTGCTGAGCAGGGTTCCATCAGCCAGCAATAATTTCATTTGGGTATTATCTATTATTTTGTTCAGCCTTTCTGGTGGGGATTGATCATCCAGTGGTACGTAAGCGCATCTGGCATTGAGAATACCCAATATCGCTGAAATGCTCAGATGATTAACCGGAGACAGAACACCAATAAGTGGTACTAAGTTTGTATTTTTAGGATTAAGCGCACAGATTAGCCTGGTAAACCCAGTTAGCAATTGATTCAATTGCCGATAGGTAACCTTTAAGCCTGACTCTTCAATGACGGCAATATGATCAGTGTACCGATCAGTTGCCATTAATACGGGTGTGTGAAGTAAGCTTTGTGGTTTTTCGTTCATTTAACAATAACACCTGTTGATCCAAATTTTGGCACTCAATCGGTAAAAATAATGTTTATATCATTGAAGGTATTTGAGTATTGATCAATTTTGTACTTCTTTTCACACAGCCAATCTGACAAGGTCTCAACAGGGCAGAATTTCAAAATTTTGTTAACCATGATTTCAATCGTACCTTCATCTTGGGTTTGGTAAACACTTTGCAGGTATTTTTTTAACAGTGCCTTTGATTCTATTCCATTCCCCCATGATGAAATAAATAGGATATCCCCTTTTCTAACAATACGTCTTACTGATTCAGCAAAATCATTGATATAAAATGCAACATTAAACCAAAACACAAACATTACATTTTCATAAGTAATCTGACTTCTGGTAATGGATTCAAAGTGTAAATTTATGTTGTTGATTACATTTGTATCACTATTAACACGATAAAATGGATCTACAGCGTAATATCCTATGTCATGTAAAATAGCAAGGTTTTGAAAGGTAAGTGGGCCAGATCCGACTACCACCATGTTATTTATTTTTGTATCGCCAACAATAAGATTTTGCAGAACTGCTGACTCATGCTGTAAATAAGGGGCTGTCAACCGCAGTGATTGACTGTTAAGCATATTTTTAGCAATATGTGAATCCATCATCGGCCAGTAGCACTCGATTATTTTTCGTTGCTTGTCTGACAGTACAACTCGCCAAAAAGTTCATAGCAATAACGCTCAGCAGACACTGAAACGCAATGTCTTTATGTTCATGACGTTTGGAAATAGAGAAGTTAACCTGAATCCTGCTGGATAGTATAAAAGGTATATATTGTGAAAGCGTTGAAACTCGGCATTGTGATGGACCCTATTGCCTCCATCAATTACAAAAAAGACAGCTCCCTTGCCATGCTGCTGGCGGCCAGTCAGAAAGGCTGGCAGCTGTTTTACATGGAACAGGCCGACCTTTATCAGAAAGAAGGTATTGCCATGGGCAGCGTTAAGCCGTTAACCGTCAATGCTGACCCTGAAAACTGGTTTGCACTGGATGAGCGCCGGGAGATGCCGCTGGATGCCCTGGATGTCATCCTGATGCGCAAGGACCCGCCCTTTGATATGGAATTCATTTACAGCACTTACCTGCTGGAACAGGCTCAGGCGGCAGGCACTCTGATTGTGAATAACCCCCGCAGTATCCGTGACTGCAACGAAAAAATGTTTGCCACACTGTTTCCACAGTGCACACCTCCGGTGATGGTTTCCCGCAGTCCAAGGCTGCTGAAAGAGTTTGCGGCAGAACATGGCGATGTGGTGCTGAAGCCGTTGGATGGCATGGGCGGCAGCTCTATTTTCCGGACCCGGACAGATGATCCGAACTTAAGCGTGATCCTGGAAACCCTGACGGAAATGGGCCAGCGTCAGGCCATGATTCAAAAGTTTATCCCGGATATTAAATCCGGAGACAAGCGCATCCTGATGATCGATGGGGAGCCCGTTCCCTACTGCCTGGCGCGCATTCCGGCTGCCGGGGAACTCCGGGGCAACCTGGCCGCAGGCGGGACCGGTGAAGGACGGCCCCTGAGCGAGCGGGATCTGTGGATTGCCCGTCAGGTAGGGCCAGAGCTGCGCAAGAAAGGCCTGATCTTTGTCGGGCTGGATGTTATTGGCGACTACCTCACAGAAATCAATGTTACCTCACCGACCTGTATCCGTGAGCTGGACAACCAGTTTACACTCAATATCGCCGGTCAGTTGATGGATAAGATTGAGGAAAAGCTCAAGGCCAGGCCCTGACCAGACGATTATTCTATAGACTGTTTTTTTCCAGCAGAATCTTGCCTATAGTCTTAAGTTGGTTAGCCTCCCGGGAGCCCTTGATAAAAGGGCTCATATTGTAGTAATCAGGACGGCTCTGCTATCGGGCTTCACCAGGGAAAGCAGTAATCAGAAAGCTATGACTCAGCCAGCGACCATTTCATCAGCAGCAGTATCGACGGCAGACCGTCTGGGTTTTACCCTTTTTATGGCGGGGGTTCTGCACGTTCTGATCGTGCTGGGCGTAACGTTTAGCTTTAATGACAAGCCTGCCCCTCCGCCAACCCTGGAAGTGACTCTGGCCAGCTATCAAAGCAAAGAGAAACCCAAAGAAGCCGACTACCTGGCCCAGATCAATCAACAGGGCAGCGGTACTCTGGATGAAAAAGCATTGCCCTCCAGTGATCAGCAGGCACAGTTTCAGGAAGACACCATCAAGGAAGTCCAGCCACAGTCACAAACCGCGGCTCAACCAGAGCAAGCCGTAACAGAACAGACCCGTATTACCACCAGGGCAAAGAGCCAGCAGCAAGTTTCGGCAACCGACGACCGTGAAAAGCAGGAACCCATTGCCGTTGAAAAAGACAAGCCACGCAAGCACATTGACCTGAAAAATGAAATTGCCAGCCTTGAAGCCCAGTTCCATCAGCAGCGCCAGGAGTTTGCCAAACGCCCTCGTATCAAAAGGCTGACAGCGGCCTCAACCTTGCAGGAGGCCGGGGCATTTTACAAAGAGTCCTGGCGGCGGAAGGTTGAGAAGGTGGGCAACATCAACTACCCGGAAAAGGCACGTAGGCAGAAGCTCTATGGCGAGTTGCGCTTAATGGTTGCCATCAACCGGGATGGCACATTGTCAAATGTTGAGATACTGGACTCATCGGGTTATCGGGTTCTGGACGATGCTGCGGTGCGTATTGTCAGAATGGCTTCGCCCTTTGCCCCTTTTGACGACACGCTTAAGAGCTATGATATCGTCGAGATCATCCGTACCTGGCGCTTTGAGCCGGGGGATCGACTGTTCAGTCAGTAAAGGCCTGTTGTATTGCGGGAATATAGGTTCAAGACTTGCCATAAATGCCCTTTACCCTGATACTGCCGCTATGAGCAGCGTCCCTTTCCAGAATTTCAAAAGCCACTTCCTGATTGCCATGCCCGGCATGGCAGACCCTTCCTTTGCTGAAACGCTGACCATTATCTGTGAGCACAGCCCGGAAGGTGCCCTGGGTATTGTGGTGAATCGACCAAGCACTCTGCCGATGAGCGAGATATTCCGACAGATTGGCATTGATCACCATGAGCAGTCAGGCGTGAGTCAGCACGCGGTATACTCTGGAGGCCCGGTATCCCAGGAGAGAGGTTTTGTGCTGAATTCAGGGGAATCCAGCTGGGATGCCAGCTTGCAGATATGCCCCGGGCTGCAACTGGCTACATCAACCGATGTACTGGTGGCAATGGCAAAAGGCAAAGGCCCGAGGCAGGCACTGGTGGCTCTTGGATATGCAGGCTGGGGCGCGGGTCAGCTGGAAAAGGAAATTTCCGAGAATGTCTGGCTGACCTGTGAGGCCCATCCATCCATTGTGTTCGATACGCCTTACCACCTGAGACTGAGTGCAGCTGCCAGTACACTGGGTGTCAATATCAACCTGATTTCTGATCAGGTTGGCCATGCATAAGTTTCTTTTGAAAAAGCAATGACCGATAAGAAATTAAGTACCGTACTGGGTTTTGACTTCGGAACCCGTAACATTGGTGTTGCGGCCGGGCAGGTTATTACCCGAACCGCCTCTGCCCTGCCATCGTTAAAAGCAAAAGATGGAATCCCGGACTGGAGTCAGGTTGAAGCCCTGATCATGGAGTGGAAACCCGATGCCATTGTCGTCGGTATTCCATTGAATATGGATGGCTCAGAATCGGACATGTCGCGCCGCGCCAGAAAGTTTGGTAACCGGATTCATGGACGCTTCAACCTGCCATTTTATCCAGCGGATGAACGACTGACGTCTTTTGAGGCCAAAGAATGGGCCAGCAAGCTTGGCCATAAAGGGCATTACGGATCAAACCCGGTGGATGCCATGGCCGCCCAGATTATCCTGGAAGCCTGGCTGAATGACCCTCAGAATGAACACCTTATGAGTCATTAAGACATTGTCTCGCAATAAGTTCCGCATTTGACTGAGGCTTGTTAAGGTCGCTTCCCGCAAAGGTACAAGTAATCTGTCTTTTACGGGCAGCACTTATTCCTATGTCAGGTTACAGGCACACCAAGCAGCTCAACAATGACCGGCTGGGTTGCCAATTGCTGCTGTTTGAATTTATAGAATACTTTGATCTTCGCCAGGGGGCTCTGCTGTGAACTGCTCAGTGGCACTGTCCTTGAGTAATCCTGTACCTCATCACCGTTTCTTTTACCTCGGATGGTTTTCTGCAGGTTGATATGAAATACCTCGCCTTTAGCCAGATAGATACGAGCCTGACGCAAGATGATATCGCCATTGGATATATGGAAACGAAGCTTGCTGTAGGACTCTTCCATCTGGGGAAAAATGGTTAAGGTATTTTCACTGACCCTGGCTTTCGCTGAACCAACGGCTATCCAGTTATCGATAGCCAAGGTGCTGATCGGTAGTGCCAACAAAGAGAGAAGTATTAACTGGCAAAAGCGGTTAAGCATAGGAAATCCTTGGTTCAATCTGGCAACTTGCAATTGATGTACTAGCTTAGCTGATTCTGCTCCAGTGTGAATTTGAACTGACGCTGTTCACCGACAGCTCCTTCCGGCAGGTATTCCTGTTCCACCCATTGCAGTTGATGGTGGCGATCAATCATCAATACGCTGGTATTCCGGGTACCGTACTCTTTGCTGGCAATAAAGCAGCTGGAAATCAGTTTTTCTACCTCTTTACTGACCCCGGTATCCGGTAATTGTTCCTCCGGTGGTTGATAATTATCGTGCATCAGCTCAATAAGTTGTTTGCTATTGGGGGGGATGGACTCTTTGATTGCCCTGGTAAAGCCATTACGTGCTCTTATAAGCTTTGGCCATGGTGTGTCCAGCAGATGGTTGCTCAAACCATAGATCCCGGGGGGAAGAGGAGCAATGCCGTGGTCTTTTGTGCGGTTGCTAAAGTAATAAAGGCCCGTTGAATCCATAGTCAGGAGATTGAACCCTGACCATTTGTCGCTCTGTTGCTGAACCGCCTGTAAATAGTCAGATGCTGACTGGGCACCTGTGACAAAGTTGGCCACCAGCGCCCCCCTGGAGTATAAGCCAGCAGGGCTGGGAACTTCCCTGTAGTTGGTAACGGCAGCCAAGCGGCCATTTTTGTTAATGGCCAACCAGCTGCCGCCAGCTTCCAGGTCCCGGCCTCCAAATACATTCGGCGAATCGTTCCAGAAGTCGGTTGCCTGTGTCGGGCGTTGATAAAATTCATCTCGATTGGCTGCCAGAATCAGGGGATACTGGCTATCAGGCTGCCATGAAAAAACAATAAGGCACATGTTGTTGACGATCTTGTGGTGTTATGAAGTCACGCGAGAAATAAATTATCATCCATCCAGCGAAAAAGCACAGGCAAATAATAATGAGTAGACTCAAGGCAGCGGTGGTTCAGGTTTGCTCGGACCGGGTTGTTGCAAAAAATCTTGCTGATATTGAAAGTCAGCTAATGGCTTATCAACAACAGCAAATAGACATTATTGTATTACCCGAATGCTTTGCCATGCTTGGAGGCCCCCAGGCTGAAGCGGCTCTGCAGGCTGATGAAATAAGGGAATGGATGGCATTAACAGCCAGAACATTGGGTAGCTGGCTTGTGGGCGGTTCAGTGCCTGTCCCGGATATTAGTGACGGGCGCAACCATGCCTCATGCCTGGTTTATAGCCCGACAGGGGATGAAGTCACCTGCTACAACAAAATGCACCTGTTTGATGTAGAGGTATCTGACAGTAAAGGGCGGTATAGAGAATCCGATGATTTTATCCCCGGAGCCGGGCCAGGGCTGGTGGATATTGGTGAGGCAAAGATTGGCCTGTCAATTTGTTATGACCTTCGCTTTCCAGAGCTATACCGTACTCTGGTGGCGCAGGGAGCAACCATATTAACCGTACCTTCTGCCTTCACCAAAGTAACCGGTGCAGCCCATTGGGAAGTGCTGTTGAAAGCCAGGGCTATTGAAAACCAATGTTATGTGCTGGCAGCCAATCAGGCGGGTACTCATCCTGATGGCCGACAGACCTATGGGCACAGTATGATCATTTCACCCTGGGGAGATATTCTGGCACAAGCCCCTGCGGAAGGGGCTTCGGTGATTACGGCAGAACTGGATCTGGATGAACTGGCGAGAGTTCGTCGGCGAATGCCGTGCTTAAACCATCGCAGACAGTGAGTTGTTAAGGTCGCTGCCCGCTGCCCGCTGCCCACTGCCCGCAAAAGCACAAGCAGTCTGTCTTTTTCGGGCAGCGGGTGGCGGGAAGCGGGAAGCGCTTACTAAAATGTCAAAGTTATCAAATGACAGCCCCTTAATCAGTAGACGGCTTGTTAGCAATAATCGCCAACGCATCCATCAACCGTTCCTGGGCATTACGTCGACGCTGACTCCGAACCGGCCGGTTTTTCTCATACTCACCGTCACTTTGCAGCTGCCAGCTGCGGGTGTTGTCGGTGAGGTAGTAGTCCAATTCCTTTTTGATGCGAGCGGCAAGTTTCGGGTCTTCAATGGGGAAACAGGTCTCAATACGCATGTCCAGATTTCGGATCATGGCATCCGCACTGGAACAGTAGACCAGTGCGTCATTATCACCATTTTCAAAGTAGTAGATACGGGTGTGCTCAAGAAACCGTCCGACAATGGAGCGTACGCGGATATTTTCCGACAGCCCTTCAATGCCGGGCCTAAGGCAGCAGATGCCCCGAACGATCAGATCCACCTCAACACCGGCCTGAGACGCTTTGAACAACGCCTTAATGATATGAGACTCAGTGAGTGAGTTGATTTTGATGATGATCCGGGCCTGTTTTCCCTCTTTGGCGTTACTGGTTTCCTGATTGATCAGATCAATCAGGCTCTTCTTCAGCGTGAAAGGCGCATGGAACAGCTTACGGACACGAACCGCACGTCCCATCCCAGTCAGCTGCTGGAAGATTTTATGGACGTCGTTGGTCAGTATCTTGTCACAGGTCAGCAGGCTGTAATCGGTATAGAGACGGGCATTGCCAGCATGATAGTTACCGGTGCCAAGGTGAGCATAACGCTGAATATGCCGTCCTTCACGACGAACAATCAACATCATTTTGGCATGGGTTTTATAGCCGACGACACCGTATACGACGACGGCTCCTGCTTCCTGCAGGCGACGGGCCAGGGCCAGGTTTTCCTCTTCATCAAACCGGGCACGGATCTCCACCACAACCGTCACCTCTTTGCCCTGCCTGGCGGCTTCTACCAGGGCATCCACCATTTCTGAGTGAGCACCGGTGCGGTACAGCGTCTGTCGAATGGCCAGCACATCAGGGTCTTTGGCGGCCTGACGGAGCATATCCACCACCGGGGTGAATGACTCAAAGGGGTGATGGAGCAGGATATCCTGTTTGGCCACCAGATCCAGCACGTTGTTACTGTGCTTCCGTTTACTGTGCAGACCTTTCGGGTAGCCTGGGGTAAACGGCGGGAAGACCAGGTCCGGTTTGTCATTGGTGTCGCAGATGGACATCATGCGCGTCAGGTTGACCGGTCCACTGACCTGGTAAACGTCTTCATTGGTCAAACCAAATTCATTGAGTAGAAAATCCACCAGCGGTTGTGGGCAGTTGTCGGCTACCTCCAGCCGTACCGCTTTACCATAACGACGGGAGAGCAGTTCGCCCTGCAGTGCCTTGGCCAGGTCTTCAACCTCATCTTCAAGATCCAGGTCGCTGTTACGGGTCAGCCGGAACTGATAACAGCCTTTGATATCCATGCCGGGGAACAGGTCGCTGACATGGCGATGGATAATCGAAGAGAGAAATACATAATCATTCTCCCGGCCATCACAGATATCTTCAGGCATTTTGACAATACGTGGTAACGACCGGGGTGCCGGGATAATGGCCATACCGGTATCACGACCAAAAGCATCTTTGCCTTCCAGGGAGACAATAAAGCAAAGCAGTTTGTTTGCCAGCCTTGGGAACGGGTGGGCAGGGTCCAGCCCGATAGGGCTGATAATGGGCATCACTTCATGGTAGAAGAAGCGCTTGATCCATGCCTGCTGCTTTTCCGTCAGCTCATTGCGACGCAGAAAGCGAATACCCTCTCTTCTCAGAGAAGGTAACAGGCTTTCATTCAATATCTGGTATTGCAGCTCAACGTATTCTTTGGCCTTCTGGCTGATCTCTTTCAGGACCTGCTGTGGTCCCATGCCATCGAGACCCACCTGCTCACGGGAGAAGTCGATCTGCTGCATCAGGCCCGCGACCCGGATTTCAAAATATTCATCGAGGTTGGAGCTGAAAATCAGCAGAAACCGGAAGCGCTCCAGCAGCGGGTACTCTTCGTTTAACGCCTGCTGCAGCACCCGGAAATTAAACGCCAGATGGCTGAGTTCACGATTAATGTAATAGTCAGGGTTCTGATAATCACTGACCTTTGGGGGCTTGCTGACCATTGGCTCGGCAAACTCAGATGATTGGGCCCGGGTTTCCTGAACATCCGACTGTTGGGGGTTATCCATACGACCTCTTTCTCAGCAAAATAGCACTGGCTTATGATGACCGGTTTCAGTGGCTTTTGTCATGGATCCTGTCAGTGACGTTTGTCAGAGATTCAACCAATGGCCCGGTAAACAGGCGACTCTCGGAGCGGAAGTAATAGGGCAGGGAGAATGTCGCATTATTCATTTTATTCTAACAGAAATAATAAAGACTACTCCCGGCATGAACGTTTGCCTGTTTTATCAAGCGTTCATTTTACGGAGCGCTCTTGCAGCGTCTTTAGCAAAATACGTCAGAATGGCATCCGCACCGGCCCGGCGAAAACACATCAGGGATTCCAGCATCACGGCATCGCCATTAAGCCAGCCATTGGCCGCCGCCGCCTTGTGCATGGCGTATTCACCACTGACCTGGTAGGCAAAGACCGGTACCTTGAATTCATCCTTAACCCGGCGAACAATATCCAGGTAGGGCATGCCAGGTTTTACCATCACCATATCGGCACCTTCTGCCAGGTCGGCAGCCACCTCGTGGATTGCCTCATCACTGTTGGCAAAGTCCATCTGAAAGCTGAACTTATTGCTTTTGCCGAGGTTACCGGCTGAGTCCACCGCATCCCGGAACGGGCCGTAGTAATTGGAGGCATATTTGGCCGAGTAGGCCAGAATGCGGGTATTGATATGGCCTTCCTCTTCCAGACGCTGGCGGATGGCACCAATCCGGCCATCCATCATGTCTGACGGGGCAACAATGTCTGCGCCGGCTTCTGCGTGGGACAGGGCCTGACGGACAAGGGCCTCAACCGTTTCATCATTGACCACATAACCATCTTGATTGGTCAGGCCATCAAGACCGTGGGAGGTAAAGGGATCCAACGCTACATCGGTAATCACACCCAGCTCCGGGAACTGGTTTTTCAGCGCCCGGACCGCGCGCTGGGCAAGGCCTTCCGGGTTCCAGGCTTCTTCCGCCAGTTCGGACTTCCTGTCAGCGGGTGTCACTGGAAACAGGGCAATGGCCGGAATGCCCAGCTCCACCAGCTCAGCGGCTTCCTCAAGGAGTAAATCAATGCTGAGGCGCTCAACACCGGGCATGGACGCAACGGCCTGGCGCTGCTGATGACCGTCCACAATAAACAGTGGATAAATAAGGTTGTCCACGGCAAGCTGACTTTCGCGCATCAGGCGGCGGGAGAAGTCGTTGTAGCGCATTCGTCTTGGGCGGGCAGCAGGAAAAGGGCGGTGAATCATACTTCTTTATCCTTTTGAGGTTGTAAGGGGCGGAAGCCTCGCAACGAAGCGTCAACAGGCCAAACAGCCACAGTTTCTAATTTGACAATAATGGCTGGCATTATACGGGAAAAAACGTATGATTTTGCAGGGATTGTTGTATCAAACAGATGTTTGTAGCTACTGGAAGATGTTATGAATAACAAGAAATGGCTTTTGCTGACAGTGCTGGTTGTAGCAATTGGTGCGTTTTACACTCTGGACGGCCAGCAATACCTGACCCGTGATTTCTTTCAGGGCCTTTATCGTGATGATCCGGTACTGACGGCTGCTGCTTTCTTTATCATCTACGTGGCGGTTACCGGCCTTTCCCTGCCCGGAGCGGCAGTGCTTACGGTGGTGGCGGGGGCCATTTTTGGCCTGTTTCAGGGCGTGTTGCTGGTCTCTTTTGCCAGCACCATGGGAGCCACCCTGGCTTTTCTGTTTTCCAGAACCTTATTAAGAGACTGGGTAGCGCAAAAGTTTTCCGGTTATCTGGAGACCATTAACAACGGCGTGAACAAGGATGGAGCCTTTTATCTGGCAACGCTACGACTGATTCCGGCCGTGCCTTTCTTTGTGATCAACCTGGTGATGGGGCTGACCTCCATGCGGGTCCTGACCTTCAGTCTGGTCAGTCAGCTGGGAATGCTCCCGGGCACGGCGGTGTTCGTCAATGCCGGTGCCCAGCTTGGCCTGGTGGAGGAGCTGTCTCTTGAAGGGATTTTAACGCCACCATTGATCGCTTCATTTGTGCTTTTGGGTATTTTCCCCTGGATTGCCAGAATGGTGATGGAGTGGTTGAGACGTCGTCGTTTATATCGCAGCTACCAGCAGCCTGCACAGTTTGATAATAACCTGACCGTGATTGGTGCCGGTTCTGCCGGACTGGTCAGCAGCTATATTGCTGCGGCGGTTAAGGCCAAAGTATCACTGATTGAAAAGCATAAAATGGGGGGCGATTGCCTGAATACCGGGTGTGTACCCAGCAAAGCCCTGATTCGCTCCGCCAAAATGGCCCATTACCTGAAGCGGGCCGATGAGTTCGGTATTGAACATGCGTCCGGGCAGGTCAATTTCTCCAAAGTGATGGAGAGGGTTCAGGGGGTTGTTGGCAAGGTTGAGCCCCACGACTCTGTGGAGCGTTATTCCGGCCTGGGGGTTAACTGCATCAGTGGTTCTGCCCAGCTGATCAGCCCTTGGGAAGTAGAAGTGGATGGTAAAAGAATCACGTCCCGAAATATTGTCATTGCCAGTGGTGGTCGTCCCTATGTGCCACCTCTGCCGGGCCTTGAGCAAATTGAATACTACACATCGGACACCATTTGGGACTTGCGCAAGAAGCCCGGCCGGATGCTGGTGATTGGCGGTGGCCCTATTGGCTGTGAACTGACTCAGGCCTTCACCAGGCTGGGTGTTCAGGTTATTCAGGTGGATCACGGAGCCCGGCTGTTGCATCGTGAAGATGAAGATGTTTCAAAACTGGTGATGGATCAGTTTATTCAGGATGGCGTCGACCTGAGGCTGAAACACGAAGCCCGTTCTTTCCATAAGTTGCAGGATCCGGACACCGGAGCAGAGCGTCAATTTCTGGCAGCGGAATTTGCCGGTCAGACAGTAGAAATTGACTTTGATATCGTCCTGTTTGCCACGGGTCGCAAAGCCAATACGGCAAATCTTGGCCTTGAAGCGCTGGGTATCGAGTTAACTGAGCGGGGAACCATCGAGGTTAATGACTATATGCAGACCCGTTACCCCAATATCTATGCCTGTGGCGATGTCGCGGGACCTTACCAGTTTACCCATACGGCGGCACATCAGGCCTGGTATTGTGCGGTGAATGCACTGTTTGGCCGTTTCAAAAAGTTCAAGGTGGATTATTCAGTGATTCCCTGGTGTACCTTTACCGATCCGGAAGTGGCCAGAGTGGGTTTGAATGAACAGGAGGCTCGGGAACAGGGCATTGCCTATGAAGTGACCAAATACGGTATTGATGATCTGGACCGGGCCATAGCGGATGAAGAGGCACGGGGCTTTGTGAAAGTGTTGACCGTGCCGGGCAAGGATAAGATCCTGGGAGTCACCATTGTTGGTTATCATGCCGGTGAGCTGATTACGGAGTATATCAGTGCCATGAAACACGGTCTGGGTCTGAATAAAATTCTGGGCACCATCCATATCTACCCGACACTGAGCGAAGCCAACAAATATGCTGCGGGTGAGTGGAAAAAAGCCCATGCACCCCAGGGGGTATTGTCGCTGGTGGAAAAATACCACGCATGGATGCGCCATTGACTATCATTAAGGGGTCATTATAAGCATAAGGATGTTTAATGAGTGACCCGGACCCGTCTGATGGTGGCCCGACAGAGGATCCCTCAAAGGATTCTGTAAATAACAGCCCAAGGTTAGCGTCGGCTGCCATCAGCGAAGATAAGAAAATCTTCCAAGAGCTGAAAAAAATCCTCAAGAACCGAAGTGTTATGCTGGCTGAGCCTTCTTCCCGGAAAAGTCTCAAAACCAATAACAAAAGTCTTCTGGCAAGAATAAAAAACTTTCTGCCAACTTCTATCTATAAGATGGTCTCCCGTCTCAAACCCATTGATAAACAGAAAAAGATTGGAACGATGATTGCGCTGGTCCAGCAAAAAAATCAAATGGCCTGGCAGCGCCTGGGAGAAGGCAAGGCTGAGGGTGTCTGTGATCAGGCGTTGCGCAAGCTACAGCTGGATTGTGAGCAGTCGCAGCTCTGGCTGGACCTGCTGGAAGGCCGTGGGCAGTCAAAGGTTACTGAAGAGCGGGCACGGGTGGTTGACTGTCTCAAGGACTGTGTTGCCGCAGACGTTGCCAGTGACTTCAGGCAGGCTGATGAGGCTTACGTTGAGGCCGTTCATGATCTCAAGTTATCCATCATTCATGAAAATGATCTGAAAATTGAGCTGCAGGCACCTAAAGCGTCTTCTCCCCTGGCCGGGGAGCTGAGGCAATTTGAGAAAATGCTGGTGGATGAGGCATCAGCCCTGGAAGCATATCGGCTGTATGGGCAGAATCAACGGTCATGACTGGTTTCTGCTGTTGGTTCGATCAACTACTTTGTTCAATTTAACAGTTACCTTTTTCCCTTCAGCATTCGTTTTAGTGGTTATTTTCAGGCATAACATGTCAGTCTCATTCCACCATAAGTGAAGATCCTCCGCTTCCTTTAGAAGCCTCGTTTTTTCCTGGGCAAATGCTTCGGCAGATTCAAAGTCATCGCTATGACATTCCAGTATTTTTTCCAGGTTGCCAAAAGGAAAGACTGCAGTAGTTACTGTCTCCCTTTCATGGTAACCGTAACCAGGCTGAGAGTCGGCTGATGAAACAGTACGATCGGAAATGCTTTTTTGTTGCACGGTGGAATCGTTAGATTGCTCTGATCGATTCGACAGGAAATTGAAGATATTGGTGGCAATGGCCACCACTCTTCCACAAAACCAACGCACAGCGTCAAATGGCAGTTTTACCGCTGCCTTAACATAATGAGCAATATTTTCAATCGAATTACTAATCATGATATGAATTCCGAAAATTTATAATAATGCGTCCTTTAATATCAAAAGATTTTGTCAGGGAGTGATTTATTAAGAGAACGCCGCTTTTCGACTTAGACGGTGTACGGCTTGGAAAGTTCCAGATGCCCCTCTGCCGGGATAGGCCGGGAGGCATAAAGTGTTCTGTGGGTAATACAAAGATTAAGGCTGGGCTTCAGTGGGGTCCGGGATCATAGAGTAGGTAGAAGGGCTGGCAATACCACTGGTTTTTAGCACCAGCAGTGACATAACTCCGCTAACTAAAACAAACTGCCAGGTCCAGTCTGGCATCAGATCAATCCATATCCCATTGGATACAACAATGGTTGCCCCGGTAAATACAAAGCGTATGGCTTCCATAACGATCAATCCGGTGAATTTTTCCAGCAACCAGCCAATACCAATGAGGTTCAGTGCAAGAACCATTGTCCATAGTGCATTGAAGCCGTAAGGTGTGTTGTGGTTGATGGCTAAAAATACCGTGGTTGCCAGCACAAGCATGGCAAAGTGGATCAGTGAATAGACTTTCAGACCCATACTGACGTCAGGGTTATAGTTCTTATAGCCGTGAATATCCGGCATCTTCATCGGTGCGGCGATGTCCGCAGGTCGATAGCCTGTGCGTCTGAACCAGAGTGTGAGTTTGTCTTTCCAGTTTTTGGTATTCATGGCATCCCTGAACATCCCGGTATAAAGATGAAGGTTTGCCCATACCGGGTTCCAGCTTCTCAGAGGCTTTAACGTGCCGTAGCGGATGGGCTCATAGTTTTCATCTTCTTCGATAAAGGTGCCAAACAGTCGGTCCCAGATAATAAATACCCCGCCATAATTCTTATCCAGATACTTCCGGTTTTTGGCATGGTGAACCCGATGGTTTGAGGGGGTAACAAACAGCCGTTCAAACCAGCCAAGCTTTGGAATATGGCGGGTATGCACCCAATATTGATAAAGCAGATTCATCAGGCTTACCGTCAAAAAGACATAAGGTGGGATGCCAACAATGGCCATGGGCACGTAGAACACCCATGAGAACAGAAAGCCGGTGCTGGTCTGGCGCAGAGCCGTTGTCAGATTGTATTCCTCACTCTGGTGATGCACGGAGTGGGCAGCCCAGAGCAGGTTGATTTCATGGCCTTTGCGATGATTCCAGTAATAGAAGAAATCCTGCAATACAAACCCAAGGACCCATACCCAGAGGGCGTTGCTATCCAGTGACAAGAGCGCTGCATGATTATAAATAAGGGTATAAATACCCAGTTTGAAAATAACACCCGTGGTGACGTTAAGCATCCCCGTACTCAGGCTGTTTATGGCATCGTTAACTCGATAGTAATCCTTCTTGCGAATGATGGTGGCGATCACTTCAATAAGGATCATCAGCAAGAAGATTGGTATGGCGTACACAATCGGATTCATGGGGCGAGCCTGATTATTATTGTTGTAGGCCTGTTTTTAACATGAGTCCCAATGAAAAGCATGGTTTTTCATCAATTGAACACGTCTTATGCTGCCCAGATTTTAGATTGGAACCAGAATTAGCCTCTTGCCGGAAGTTGACCGGTTAGACAGCTACGGTTGTCTGAAATTTTAAATTCCCATTTATGAACTTTTCTGTTTTTTTTGGTCAAACAGGTAACCCAAAAAACTCATGTTGGTGTGATTTATGACTCCTTTATCAAACCAGGCTGCTGGGGCGACTCCGAAAAATACTTCCTGCGATTCTCAGGTTCCTGCTGCGGGCACTGCTTTTGGAGGGCATAAAGTCTCCATAGTGAATTTGGAGAAGGCGCAAGTCTTGATGGCTTTATATAATTACGCCCGTAACCCGATGAGCAGTTTTTATAGCCCTTCCGGGTCACATAATCCTACGCCCGAATACCCTCCAAACATGTATACCTTCAAGATTAAGGATTCTGATAAATTTATGTCTCTTGATGAAGCGAGTCCACTGGTTTCTGAAACGCTGAATCTTGAATATGTCCGGGGCAGAGCAATTAAAACTAATATATCAGGAGATGTCATAGATACACGTCGATATGACAGAGATAATGGCGAAGGTGTCGGTGCAATGGCTATTCAAAGCCTTACAAAATAACGAGGAAAGAAAAGAGCGTCATTATGTTATATGGCGCTATTTTTCCTGTTACTCACCGTTAAAGAATGCTTTCATCTTCGTAAAGTATTTTTCCCTATAGAGCAGCGGCCGGTTCCTTTTCCTTTCCTGACTGCAGACTTGCCGCCTTGCGTGAGTGAATCGCTTTATTGATCAAGGCAGCAATACCCTTGTCGCCACGTTGGCCGACTACCTGAAGGGGGGTATTCGATCTCCGGCATGTTCCCAGGACGCAGCCAACCTTTGCCTGTTCCGGGTCAGCACCGTGCTCCAGCAGCATCAACACAATAGGCCTGTATGGGGTCGAAGCTGCAGCGTAGAGCGGGGTCACCCCGTCTTTGCTGGCGGTATTCACCAGGGCATTGCCAAGCTCGGCTCTTGCTGAATCCGGCACTTTACTGATGAACGCTAATATGTGCTGGACAATCCTGACAAACCCACCATGTGCAGCAATTAATAGCGGAGTAGCACCATGAGCGTCAGTGGCATTCACCACCTGCCTGGCTACCTTGCTCCGCTCTGATTCCGGTACCGCTGAAACAGACTCCAGCAGTAACTGTATGATCCTGCTATTGCCCATGCGGGCAGCCAGATGGAGCGGCTGCCTCTCGCCCTTGCCCTTGCTCTGCTTTTCAGGGGCCAGCACCTCAATCATGGTATCGGCTCTTTTGGCCTCCGGCGAGGATTCCAAGACCTGCAGGAAGCAGGATACCATTCGGTCATCGCCTCTTATGATCGCTTCACACAGTGGGGTTTGGCCATTTTTGTGGGCTGCATTCATGACTGCCACCAGGGCCCGGGGAATATCTGCCTCAGGCAATGCCATCAAGTAGTTCAGGAAAGTTGCCACGACCCACTCATGGGCATTCTGAGTGGCAAGATAAAACGGCGTCACGCCTTTTTTTTTATGGCGGTGTGTCATGAGCCTGATGGCGACATTTGCCTTTTCTGCCGCCGGTGCATCCTGCAAGGCGGTATTCAACAGGAGTTCTGTGGCCTCCTTATGCCCGTCCTGGGCAGTGATATGGAGTGGAGAAACCGGGTGGTCAGTCACGCCGGACGGGGCTGTCCGTTGCGCCAGATCCGGGTCTTCGGTCAGTAACTCCCGGAGCCAGATCAGGTTATTATTGCGGCAGGCGGCCAGTACTGGTGCCTCGTTCAACGGATTTGAGCGGTCATCACCATCGCTGATCCCGGTATCCGGTGCCGCCAGATCCTGCAAAGGGACCTCCTCGACAGGCTGTGGATGGGAGCTGGAAGGGACACTTTCACTCTGGATCGTATTCATGACTATTAACCTGGTGGCATGGATGAAATGGATGAAGAACGTTTGAAACTCATCGTATGGTCAGTAGCTGGTTTATTGGTTATTGGATTTTTTACCAAATCGCTCAAGAAAGCGCTCTAAAGACTCCAGAATCTTAAGTTCAGCATACCGGTGCTTTTCTCTTGGCAAATTGGCTGACAAAAATTCTGCATCATCCCTGCATGATTTTTCCTGAGCGATCGACAGATCAAGCCCTACTGTTTACTAAATCTGTTTGTCTTGAAAAACCAGGCACAATATTGCTACTTAACGGAATTCATGATTCTTTTAGCCATTTCGATTGCTATCAAACCAGCATTATCCCCATTATCTCGATCGTATAGCCTGGTATCAGCAACATCACCACTGATATTGGTTTTAATTATCCGTCCATCAACATAGTCAAAACTCAAGCGTAAGTTTCTTTCAGTATGTTGTTGGGCTCTTTCTATACTCATATTTTTCAGAGCTCTGGGAGCATAAGCCCCATTACCTTGAGGCTTTGAATTATTGAATAAAGCCATTAATACAATTGCTTTATCGAGTCCTGCAATGGAGACTTTGTGAGGGCCAAGTGAGGCACCTGAATTCGATGTTGAAGAGTTGGTTTGTTCCTGTGGCGATGTAACTGCCGCTGATGAAGTGCCTTGTATAGGTTGCATTGCATTAATATCCTCCATTGTTTATCGACAACAACAGACAACAACCTACTAAATAAGTTCGATTATTTGAAAATGGAATAGCCTGATGATCCAAATTAACGACAGGTGTTTAATTATGGAAGCCGTAAGCCCTCACGGCTTCGCTGGGGCCCTCATGGCCAACGACGGGTCCCTTCGATGCACTGACTGCTGGCTTTAACAGCCAGCTTTTTTCCTGGTAGCATCGCAAAATCGAGCTTGGCTCACAGTAACAATATCTCCCTTCCCCGCTTTCTTACCGGATAAGTTTCAATAGTAGCCCCTCTTCCAGAAGCGCCCTTCTTACCAGGGTAAACCCGCCATACCATGGGCTGTCGTAAAGCGTTGAGTAAACGACGCTGGTTTCAAGGTTTTCATTGATTGAAACCGTCTGCGTTTTCAGACAATGTTTGATCACCGGGTGGATAATCGTGGCAGCGGCACAGATTTCACCAGCAAGCACCACTGTGTCCGGCCGCAGCAAGTTGACACTCATGGCTATTGCTCTGCCAAGGTTACCGGCGGCTTCTTTCAGTAGATCATTTGCCAGCTGATCGCCCTCGTTCGCGGCATGACAGATTGCCAGGATATCCGCCTTTTTTGTCTGGCTGATATTTAACAGACTGGGAACACCAGACGCCAGCAGTTTATGACAGCGCTTTTCTATGGCCGGATTACAGACCAAAGTTTCCAGGCAGCCATAGTTACCGCAGTAACACCGTTCTCCCAGCGGGTCGATCTGAATATGGCCAATCTCGCCAACGGTCAGGGTACTGCCTTCATAGAGCTTGTCGTCCAGAATCATGCCAGCCCCCACCCCGTTATGGACGCTGACAAAGAGGCTATTTTTAAATCCACGGCTGACGCCAAAGTGGTACTCAGCCAGCGCCATGGACGAAATAAAGTTGTTGATAAAACAGGGAAGCCCCAATGCGTCAGACACCTGCTCTGCCAGGGGGAGATTGCTGACAGAAAGGTGGGGCATGAAAGTAATAATTCCTTTGGCGGAATTGATCAGGCCGGGTGTTGTTATGCCAACACCAGCCAGACAACGAATATGCTTCTTATGGGTTTTGAGAAATTTTCTCAGTGTGGCAATCAGCTGCCTGGAAAATTCCACCTGATTCAAAGGCTGAATCGGCTCTGAGTATTCTGCCAGCAGCTTGCCTGACAGGTCACACAACCCCAGGTGGAGTTTGGTTCTGCCTGCCCTTGCTGCAAGAATCTGGATCTGGCCCTGCCTTGGAGCCAGCGATATGGCCCGACGCCCCCGTTCAGAGGTCTGCTGTTCCTGTTCAACAATCAGGCCGACTTCCATCAGCTGTCGGGTGATACGGGTCACGCTACCGGCAGCCAGACGACATTGTCTGGCTATCTGAATTCTCGAGATGGAGCCATGATCAACAATCGCTTGGTAAACCGCAGAAATGTTCCGCTCTTTTACGAAGTCCAGATTGGCAATTACTGTCGTCATTTTTGTAGTTTCAGCTCACCACCGCTCACCGTACCCAGCAGGGTAAAGTTGTCATCGAAAATGGCAAGGTTGGCAAACTGCCCAACCGCAATGCTGCCCATCTGACTTTCAACATGAATGGCTTTTGCTGCATTGACGGTAGCCATGCGAATCACCGCCTGAGGCTCAATCCCCGCCCGTACGCTATTGGCAACCGCTGCAATCATAGTGAGTGCGGAGCCGGCAAGGGTTCCATCCGCGTTGGAGCACTTGCCATCTTTGTGATAGATAGTTTGTCCGGCAAAGACAAAGGTTTCCATATCGGTGCCAGCGGGAGTGGTTGCATCGGTCACCAGCACCAGACGGTCCTGCATCAGACGATGGGCGATACGCAGGTTTTCCCAGGACAGGTGAAGACCGTCAGCAATGATACCGGCACCCAGAGCATGACTGTCAAAAACGGCACCTACCACACCAGGCTCGCGGCTGCCCAGGGGGCTCATGGCGTTATGGAGATGAGTGGCAAAGGTGGCACCCGCTTGTTCTGCCGCTTTAGCCTGCTCACAGGTGGCATTGGTATGGCCGATGGACACGATAATGCCCGCTTTACTCAGCTTTTCAATGGTTCCTTCCGGGCAGACTTCCGGTGCCAGTGTCACCATGGCAATGACGTCGGCATTGTCACAGAAAAAGTCGATCATTGCGCAAGAGGGCGTACGGATGAAGTCCTGATCATGAATGCCTTTGCGCTGAGGGTTCAGGTAAGGGCCTTCCAGATGAATGCCGGGTACGCGATCCGGATGCCTGGCCATGTATTCACGGGTGACCTTAACCGCTTGTCGCATATCATCATCACTGCTGGTAATCAGCGTAGGCAGAAATGCCGTACAACCTGAGCGGAGGTTGGTCTCGTGCATGATGTCCAGCGTATTGGTGGAGATATCACTGTTAAAAAGAACACCACCACAGCCGTTTAATTGCAGGTCGATAAAACCAGGGCTTAACGTAAGACCGCCGATGTCTACTTTTTTCAGGCTATCGGTACCCTGATGATCACCGGCAATATCCTCTGCCTTGCCAATGGCCGAAATTCGGCCATTCTCTATAATGATGGTATCAAACGACGACTGCTCCGGGTCACCGGTTAACGGTTTGAAATTAACCAGTGCGTAACTCTTTTCCGGGCTGATGGCCAGATCCGCAGACATTTCAAAAGTCCTTGATGTTTTCAGACTCAATATCCTGGAAGTAGCGCAGAGTGCGAACTTTCAGATCCAGGGTGGCAGGGTCATCACAGATCATCATCGCTTTTGGATGAAGCTGCAGGGCTGAGATTGTCCACATATGGTTTACTGATCCTTCAACCGTGGCCTGAACCGCACGGGATTTATCAGAGCCAGTGGCCAGAATCATCAGCTCACGGGAGTCCAGAACCGTTCCGACACCCACGGTAAGCGCCAGTTTTGGTACCTGGCTGATGTCCTGATCAAAGAAGCGTGCGTTGGCTTCACGGGTTTCAGTGGTCAGCGTCTTCAGGCGGGTACGGGAGGATAGTGAAGAACCGGGTTCATTAAATGCGATGTGCCCATCGTGTCCGACACCACCCATAAACAGCTCAATGCCGCCATAACCTTTAATCGCTGTTTCGTAGCGCAGGCACTCGGCTTCCAGATTTTCTGCGTTACCGTCCAGAAAGTTAATGTTCGCTGCCGGGATATCCACATGATCAAAGAAGTGGCGGTGCATGAACATTCGGTAGCATTCCGGGTGATCGGCAGGCAGGCCAACGTATTCGTCCATGTTGAAGGTAACAACATGGGCAAAGCTTACCTCCCCTTCCCTGTGCAGGCGAACCAGTTCCTGATACGTCGGGATGGGTGTGCCGCCGGTTGGCAGGCCGAGAACAAAGGGGCGTTCAGGAGTCGGATTAAATGCCTTGATCCGGCTGACAATGTATCGAGCAGCCCAACGACCAACTGCTGCCTTGTCTTTCAGAGGTATAAAGCGCATGTCGTAAACTCCAGGTTTCTCTAATCTGCTCAGGGGATGATGTTATGCATCATAGCTTATTTATTTTTTGATGGAAAATAAAGGCGGTTGGCAATGTGCTCAACGGGTAGAAAATGTCTTTAAGTGATGATCTGGGTCAATGTATTCGCTTTTTTATTTTTCTTTGAAAAATAAATCAGTAAAATTCCGCGCCACACAGAACGAGACACACTCTCACTATAAAGAATTAAATGGTTGATCAGTCATGAACATCTTGGGTTACTTGCAGAAACTCGGTAAGGCGCTGATGCTGCCTATTGCCGTTCTTCCTGTCGCAGCTTTGCTGCTGCGTCTGGGCCAGCCTGATTTGCTGGATATTCCCTTTATGGCGCAGGCGGGTAACGCGATTTTCAGTAATCTGGCGTTGCTGTTCGCCATGGGCATCGCCTTAGGCCTGGCGGTAGACGGCGCTGGTGCTGCAGTGATCGCGGGTGCTGTTGGCTTTTTTATTTTGAAAGCCACGACAGCAACCATTAATCCAGATATCGATATGTCCTTCTTCGGCGGTATCATCAGCGGTATCGTTGCCGGTCATTCCTACAACCGATTTCATGCGGTGCCGCTGCCAGCTTATCTTGGCTTCTTCAGCGGCAAGCGTCTGGTACCGATCATGACCGGTCTGTTTATGCTGGTGATCGGCTGGGCCTGTGGTCATATCTGGCCTGGTATTCAAAATGGTATTGATGCTTTTGGTCACGGTGTTGCCGGCTCTGGTGCGGTTGGCCAGTTTGTATACGGTACCCTGAACCGTGGCCTGATTCCTTTCGGTCTGCATCATGTTATGAACTCTTATTTCTGGTTTGGTCTGGGTGACTTTACCAACGCTGCCGGTGACGTGGTCTACGGTGATCTGCATCGCTTCTTTGCCGGTGATCCGACGGCCGGGGTGTTTATGACCGGTTTCTTCCCGGTGATGATGTTTGGTCTGCCGGCAGCGGCCCTGGCCATGTACCTGACGGCTGATAAGAGCCGTCGTGCACAGGTTGGTGGTGTGCTTTTCTCGGTTGCCCTGACGGCATTCCTGACCGGTATTACCGAGCCTCTGGAATTCATGTTTATGTTCCTGGCACCCGGGCTGTATGCTGCTCACGCTGTGCTGACCGGTGCTTCCCTTGTGGTAACCAATGCCATGGGCGTTCTGACGGGCTTTGGCTTTTCCGCTGGTTTGTTTGACATGGTGCTAAACTGGGGTCTGGCAACGAAGCCATGGACTCTGGTGGTTATTGGTCTGGCATTCGCTGTCATCTACTTCTGCGTTTTCTACTTCGCCATCAAGATGTTTAACCTGAAAACGCCGGGTCGTGAAGATGAAGACGATTCTTCAATTGAGAGTGTGGCGGCGGTAGATATAAACAAGCAGGGGATGGGCGACAATGGTTATCTGGCTCGCCAGTTCACCAAAGCGATAGGTGGTCTGGATAACATCACCAATATCGACGCCTGCATTACCCGTCTGCGCCTGACCCTGAAAGACCCTTCTGTGGCTGATGAGCGTGTCATCAAGGCACTGGGTGCCAGCGGTATGATTCGTGTCGGTGATAAGAACCTGCAGATTATTCTTGGTCCAAAGGCGGAAATCATTGCCGGTAAGATGAAAAAAATTGCAGCTACTGAAGATCTGAGTGCTATCCAGTTGCCAGGTCAGGCTCAGCAAGTAGCGGCGGCTATTTCTCAGAAGACAGTGAAAAAAGAAGTGGAAGTAAAAGATACTACTCTGTTCGCCCGTCAGTGCCTGAAAGTGCTGGGTGGCCATCAAAACGTGACTCAGATTGATGCCTGTGTCTCTCGCCTGCGTCTGACGCTGAAAGATACTGCCAGCGTCAGTGATGATCGTATTAAGGCGCTGGGGGCAGCGGCGGTGGTTCGTGTGGGTGACAAGAACCTGCAAATCGTCGTCGGTCCCCGGGCTGAAATGATTGCTGATGAAATGAAAAAGATCCCGGTGACGGATGATCTTGCCAATGTTGAGGTTTCTGCATGACGCTCTGTGATCGAGATGACAAAAAGCAAGATGACAAAAAAGAGGGCAAACCTTGCCAACTGTCACTGGTTGCGCCTTTGTCCGGAATGTTGTTATCCATCGAGGAATCCACTGACCCGGTATTTGCTGGTCGGCTGATCGGTGACGGTATTGCGATTAACCCGACGGATTCTGTGGTGCTGGCACCGTGCGCCGGTACCATCAGCCAGCTGCATGACGCCAGACATGCCGTGGCTATCAAGACAGATTCCGGTGTAGAAGTGTTGATCCATGTGGGCATCGATACTGTTGTTCTGCGTGGTGAAGGCTTTGAGACCAACGTCAAAATAGGCGACAAAGTGACTGTTGGTCAGCAGCTGCTGTCGTTTGATCCTGAGTTTGTCGGAGCCAGGGCGGCCAGCCTGCAGACCGCGATTATGATCACTACCGGTGAAACCGGTGTGGTTGTTAATCCCCGCACCGAAGTAAAAGCGGGGCAGGATACCGTATTTGCCATTGGGGCTGAGCCTGAAAAGGAGATGTCCACCGAGAGCAAATACAGCCGTCAGGACAGCATTACCCTGACAGAAGATTTTGTGCTGAAGAACCCACTGGGTCTTCATGCCCGTCCTTCTGCCACTCTGATTCAGATTATCAAACGCTTCAATTCTGACGTGATGATTCTGAATAAAGATAATGGCAAAGAAAGCAAGGCCAACAGTCTGACTGCTCTGATGGGGCTTCAAACGGTGCTGGGTTCTAACCTGCAAATCACCGTCACCGGCCCTGATGCCAAAGAGGCGATGGAAGCCATCCTCGATGGTTTTCGCAGCGGCCTGGGTGAAGCCGTTGCCGACGTGCTGCCGGTTGCAGATGAAGCCATGGAAGAGGAAGCGCCACTGCTTGGACCGGTAGAAGGCTCCGATGGTCGTTTACCCGGCGTGAAAGCGGCACCGGGCATGGCCATTGGTAAGCTGCACCATCTGGTTCATGAACTGCCCAGCTACCCGGAAGAGGGTGTTGGTGTCAGCGATGAGCTGGGTCAGCTTGGCTACGGTATCCAGAAAGCCCGGGAGTCCCTGCAGCAGCTGGTTGCCAAAATGGAAGCGGATCACGTGGGTGGTCATGCGGAAGTTTTTGTTGCCCATCAGCAGTTACTGGAAGACCCGGCAATCAGTGACCGTGCCCGTGAACTGATTGAAGCAGGCAAGAGCGCCATGTGGTCGTGGCACAGAAGTTTTCTGGCGGAAGCGGATGAAATGCGCAAGCTGGATAACCCGCTGCTGGCGGCCCGGGCCATCGATGTAGAAGACGTTGGTCTTCGGGTTCTGCGCTACCTGATGGGCGTTGAAGGTGGCACCGATCAGCTGCCGGAAAACACCATTCTCTGTCTGGAAGATATTACCCCTTCCGAAGTGGTGACTCTGGATCGCAAGCGCGTGATTGGTATCGTGACCCTGCATGGTGGCGCGACTTCCCATGCGGCGATTCTGGCCGGTTCCCTGGGTATTCCTTACCTGGTCAACGTACCGGGCAGTGTTCGTCAGTACGAGAACGGTACCGATGTTATCCTGAACACCAACAAGGGTTACATGCTGGTTAATCCTACTCAGGAAGAGATCGACAGAACCGTTGCCCGCCAGGAGCGTGCGGCGGCTGAGCATGCAGCGGCGCTGCAAGTGGCTGACCAGCCTGCAGTGACTCTGGATGGCCACCATGTTGAGATCGCTGCCAATATCGCCAACCAGGACGATGCGGAAAAAGCGGTCAAAATGGGTGCTGAAGCGGTAGGTCTGCTGCGTTCCGAGTTCCTCTATATGGAGCGTGCTACCGAACCCACCATGGATGAGCAGATAAAAGCCTACGAAGGTATTCTGGATGCTATGGGTAAAGATCGTCCGGTCATTATCCGTACTCTGGACGTCGGTGGTGACAAGCCTCTGGCTTATCTGCCCCTGCCAAAAGAGGAGAACCCATTCCTGGGTGAACGTGGCGTGCGTATCGGTATTAACCGTCCGGCCATGCTGCGCAAGCAGGTTCGTGCAATCCTGAAGGCGGCTCATGCCGGTCACGCCCGTATCATGTTCCCGATGATCAGCTCCCTGGATGAATTCCGTGCCGTGAAAAAGCTGGTGCTGGAAGAGCAGGAGACGACGGGTGTCACCGTTGAAGTGGGTATTATGATTGAGGTGCCGTCCGCTGCACTGCTGGCCGATCATTTCGCCAGAGAGGTGGACTTCTTCTCTATCGGTACCAATGACCTGACCCAGTACACCCTGGCCGTTGACCGTGGTCATCCAAAACTGGCGGCACGGGTCGATGGTCTTCACCCTGCGGTATTGCGCCTGATCGATATGACGGTGAAAGCAGCCAACAAAGAAGGCAAGTGGACGGGGATCTGTGGCAGCCTGGCCAGTGACCCGAATGCAGTGCCCATTCTGGTGGGTCTGGGCGTTCAGGAACTGTCCATCAGTGTCCCTGCCATTCCGGTGGTTAAGGCCCGTGTTCGCAGCCTGAACTATAAGCAGTGCCAGAGCCTGGCCCGTGAAGCGCTGACTCTGGATTCAGTAGAAGACGTAAGACGTTTGACTGCCTGATCGCAGACGATCATCTTGCTGACAGCCCCCTGGTTTTGGCCATGGGGCTTTTTTATTGCTGTCTGAAATATGTAGTTTTCCTGTGCTGATACGTAGTTGTCCTATAAATCACAAGGTCTTGATTCAGGTCATCTGCCGGTTAATTACTGTCCAATTATCATGCCCACCATTTGGTTGGCGGCACTTTTTGTTCACACCTTTATGTCTGCAGGGAAAGCAGAATCTGATAATTGTCTGAGCAGTCTGTGATCACGACCGGTATTTATCATGGGTTGGCGATATCAATGAAAGAAATTGTGGATAAAGTGCTTGCTTCCAGGGTGAAGCGAAGAACGTTTATGAAGTGGGGAACCGCTGCGGGCAGTGCGGCAGTGGTTGCTGCGCACACACTGCCGGTGAAAGCTTATGCGACAGAGGCCAAACGTGCTGATGAAGAGATCAAGTCAGTCTGGTCTGCCTGTACGGTCAACTGCGGCTCCCGCTGTGCACTGCGCCATCAGGTAAAAGACGGTGTGATCATTCATACCGAAACCGATAACACCGGTGACGATACCTATGGTGACCACCAGGTTCGCGCCTGTCTCCGTGGCCGTTCCTTCCGCAAGCGCGTCTACAATCCTGACCGTCTGAAATATCCGATGAAGCGTGTGGGTAAGCGTGGTGAAGGTCGATTTGAGCGCATCAGCTGGGATGAAGCGTTTGACACCATCGCTGATAACCTGAAGCGCATCAAAAAAGAGTATGGCAATGAAGCCATCTATCTCAACTATTGTACTGGTACGCTGGGAGGCACGGTGTCCAAATCCTGGCCGCCAGCCGCCACACCGATCGCCCGCTTGATGAACTGCTGGGGCGGTTATCTTAACCACTATGGTGATTACAGTACGGCTCAGATTGCCGTGAGTTTACCGTATTTGTACGGCGGCAGCTGGGTGGATAATAACTGCACGTCAGATGTTGTTAATACCAGGCTGGTGGTCAACTTTGGCAACAACCCGGCTGAAACCCGTATGAGTGGTGCCGGTATTGTTTATCAGCTGTCCGAAGCCCGACAACGCAGTAACGCACGTATGATCACCTTTGATCCGCGCATGACCGATACGGTCCTGGGTGCCAATGATGAATGGGTTCCTCTGCGACCAGGTACCGATGCCGCACTGGTAGCCGGTATGGCGTGGGTGATGATTAGCGAAAATCTGGTGGATAATGAATTCCTTGGCAAGTACACCATCGGCTACGATGAAAACTCACTGCCAGCCAGCGCACCGAAAGGCGCTTCCTGGAAATCCTATATTCTGGGCAAAGGCGATGATGGTGTTGAAAAGACCCCGCAATGGGCGGCAAAAATAACCGGTGTCCCGGCAGACACCATCATCCGTCTGGCCCGTGAAATTGCCATGACCAAACCCTGCAACATTATGCAGGGCTGGGGTCTGCAGCGCACCGCCAATGGTGAGCAGGCCAGCCGGGCGATCTGTATGCTGGCGGTGATGACCGGTAATGTGGGTATTCCCGGTGGTGGTACCGGTGCCCGTGAAGGCAGCTACTCCATGCCCTTTGCGGTCTTTCCGACACTGACCAACCCGGTATCAACCTCTATTCCCATGTTCCTCTGGACGGATGCCATTTACCGTCATGATGAAATGACCGCGTTGACCGCCGGTATTCGTGGTGCCGAAAAGCTGACCCAGCCCATCAAGTTTATCTGGAACTATGCGGGTAACTGCATCATCAACCAGCATTCGGACACCAATCGCACCCATGACATTCTTCAGGATGACAGCCAGTGTGAAATGATTGTGGTGATCGACAACCACATGACGCCCAGTGCACGCTATGCGGATATTCTGCTGCCTGATTTGACTGCGGCTGAACAACCGGATTTCGCCCCTAACGGGTTCTGCGGCAATATGGGTTACACCATTTTCTGTGATACTGCGGTTGAGCCGTTGTATGAATGCCGTTCGGTCTACGACATGTGTACAGGTATTGCCAAACGTCTTGGGGTAGAAGCGCAGTTCACCGAAGGTCGGGACCAGGAAGCCTGGTTGCGTCATATTTATGCAGAATCCCAGAGAATGAATCCGACACTGGTGGACTTGGACTTTCAGGCCTTCCGTGAGCAGGGCATTGTCAAGCAGAAGAACCCCGGTGAACCTCATGTTCAATTCCGTGAGTTCCGGGAAAACCCTGAAAAGCATCCACTGGATACCCCCTCCGGTAAAATTGAGATCTATTCTGAACGCCTGGCAAATATTGCCTCCAGCTGGACACTGGGGGAGAGCGATATTATTCGGGCACTGCCTGAATACGTTTCTTCCTGGGAGGGGCATGAGGCAGACCACACTGAACAGTATCCGCTGCAGATGTTTGGTTTCCACTTTAAAGCCCGTACTCACTCCACTTATGGCAACGTCGATGTGCTGCGGGAAACCAACCGCCAGGAAGTGTGGATCAACCCGGTTGATGCCCACAAGCGCAAGATAAAAGACGGCGACATGCTGAAGGTCTGGAATGACCGCGGCGAGATCCGTGTTGCCGCGAAAGTGACCGAGCGCATTATGCCTGGCGTGGTCGCCATGGGGCAGGGCAGCTGGTACGCACCAGACCGCAGCGGCGTGGACCGTGGCGCGTGTATGAATACCCTGACCACCCAGCGCCCGTCACCATTGGCCAAGGGCAATCCCCAGCACAGTAATCTGGTTGAAATTGCCAAGGCATAACAGGAATAAAGTTCGATGAAGCAACCCTCGATAAAACAACTGGGATTTTACGTCGACACGGCCAAGTGTACGGGCTGCAAAACCTGTCAATTGTCGTGCAAAGATAAGAATGACCTGAAAGTCGGCGTGAACTGGCGCCGGGTTTATGAATACGGCGGTGGTAGCTGGTTTCAGAACGAAGACGGCACTTATGCCCAGGACGTGTTTGCCTATTACACCTCCATCAGCTGCAACCACTGTGCCAAACCCGCCTGTGCCAAGGCCTGCCCAACCGGTGCCATGCACAAGCGTGACAAGGATGGTCTGGTGGTTGTCAATGCTGATGTCTGTATTGGCTGCCGTTACTGTGAAATGGCCTGCCCCTACGGTGCACCGCAGTTTGATGCCGAGAAGAAAGTCATGACCAAGTGTGATGGCTGTTTCGACCGTGTTGAGCAGGGCAAGCAGCCGATCTGTATCGAATCCTGCCCGCTGCGTGCCCTGGATTTTGGTCTGATCGAAGAACTGCGTGCCAAATACGGCACGGAAGCGGATATCGCGCCACTGCCGGACTCTTCTCTGACTGAACCGTCGCTGGTGATGAAGGCGAGCCGTCATGCCAAACCTTCCGGCGACAAAATCGGACGCATTATGAACACACGGGAGGTATAACCATGCATGAGTTGCCACTGGTATTTTTTACGGTGCTGGCACAGGGCACCGTTGGCCTGTTCCTGGTACTGGCCTGCCTGCTGATGGCGAACAGCGATGCCAACCGTCAGCAGCTGTTGAATAAACTGCTGATGGTGGTTCTGGTGCTGCTGGGTGTCTCCGGCGCTGCGGCCATGACTCACCTGGGGCAGCCGTTGCGTGCCATAAACGTGATCTTTGGTCTGGAGCATCTGTCGGCGCTGAGTGTTGAGATCATCACCACTGCGCTGTTTGGTGGTGCTGTCTTCACTTATGCGGCCATGGTGCACTTCGGTATCCTGGCAAAGTTGCAGAAGCTGGTACTGGCCGGAGCCATGGTTCTGGGCATTCTGTTACTGCTGGCCATTGCCAATGTTTACACCCTGGCCACGGTGCCCGCCTGGAACAGCGGCTGGACCATCTTCCAGTTTGTTATGACTGCTTTTGTGGTGGGTATCCCTGCGGCGGCACTGATGCTGAGAAGTCAGTCGGCCTCTTTGGGTGCATTCCAGAAAAACGCTGATCGTGCACTGGCCACCCTGGGTTTTATCACCCTGGGTCTGGTGCTGGTGGGATACCCGCTGTACCTGTTCTGGCTGGGTCAGGTTGACCTGCCTGCTAACCCGCTGGGTCTGTTTGACTACCACGGTCGTCTGATGCTGGCCCGTCTCGGTCTGCTGTTTGCTGGTCTGGGCGTTTGGGTGATGGCTGCCACTCGTGGTAATAACTCAGCGGCAGGTCTGGCAGGGGTGAGTACCGTCCTGGTGCTCACGGCTGAACTGTGTGGTCGTATCTTCTTCTATGACCTGCATATGTTTGCCAGTGGCATGTAAATAAGTACAAAGTTCCTCCTTCATAAATAAAAGGAGGAACTATTCAAAAACTACGGACTCGTGAACGCACAACAGCTATTACCAGCTTTGCCTGATCAGGCCCTGGTCATAGCTACTCAGGATAGTCAGGAAGAAGACGCCCATATTTCACTGGAAGAAACAGGAACTATTTTTGGAACTAACGTAATAAAAAGCACGAAAATCACAAGGTTTTTGCAATATTTACTTTGTCGTTTTTTCCTGGTGCTGAGGTAAATTTAGTACTTTCGTATCATTTTTGTCGGGCGGGGTAGATAAGTAACGTACACCTTAAGAACAGTTGTTGAAACTTTTTAGTAAAAATGAAGTCTATTAAAGCGAAATATTTCGATAAACTTTTATAGAGGTAATTTTTATGGACGTATCATGCTCAACTGCTAAAAGTTTTTTCTGCCCCCCCGGCAGTAAAGGACTTTACGCATTGTCTTGCGCAGGATGTGCAACGGAAGGTTATTTTCTAGGTGGGTTTTGTACCTGTGCTACGGTGTCAAAAGATTTCGCTTATTTTTGTCTCGGTGCTGCTGGGGGGGCGGTAGCAGGAGGTGCTGTAGGCCTTGCAGCAATGGGTGGAGTCGTTGCCTATTGCCATGTATTAGAGCGTAAAATCGATCTCCAATCTTCCATTGACCCCAAGGTGATCACACAACAGCCCGGTTCGCCCTTGATTATCTCTCATGCTCCTGGAGTAACTGTCGTACCGACAGAAATTCAAGGTGAAGTTGGATCAATCAATAACTAAACCGTGTTATGCCTCCCCGGGAATTGCCAGCACCATGCACCATGATTTCTGAGTTTCATGGGGAATGGCGGTGGTGACTCGAGTCGGCTGTTATCCCCTGTGGGTACGCATGGGAACAGACCTTCGGGGAGTGTTGTTCAGGATTTTGAGACAACCTCATTTACCCACAGACAGTTAAACAATGGCGGGATTAAACGACAGATAAATAGCATGAATTATCCGCGACATTTCTGCTCTTCTAATTCCCTGAACTTCCGTTGCTCATAGTCTGACAGCACAAGACCATAGCTTCTATCCACACGAGTGAATCTGACGACATACTGGCAGTCTTTTCTTGGTATTGCGGTGCTAGTAATACTATCGTACAAGAATCGTGATTACAGTTACAGAGTAGGGAATTAATATTTACAGATTAAGAGAAGTTACAGAAACTTTTTAGAAAAAATGATGTCCAATCAGAGTGAAAAAATCTAATAAATTCCTTAAAAGGTAAAAATATGAACTCTTCAGGCCCATGTGCTACTACTAAAGATTGTTTATGCCCCCCCGAAAATCACCTTGCATACAAGTGGGGTGCTGGTGCAGGTGGAGTGGTAGGTTGTTTTGGTGGTATGGTCTGTGCGGCGAGAGAACCTCTCGGTACATTTATTCTCGGCGCTTTTGGAGGCACGGCAGCAGGAGTTGTTTCAGGCCTTTCATCAGTGGCCACATGCGTGGCCTGTTGCCACTTAATTACTGAGTGTATTCTTTGTCAACCTACCATTGACTCCAACGTGATCACACAACAGCCCGGGTTGCCCTCGATTATCTCTCAGGCTCCTGTACTAACTGTCGAATGGACAGAAACTCCAGGTGAAAAGGAACCAGTCAATAAAACATCCGTGAAATGCCTCCGGGAATTGCCTGCACCATGCACACCCGAACTAACCGCCATGCACCATGATCTCTGAGTTTTACAGGGTATGGAGGTGAGGGACTCGAGTCGGCTTTTATGCCCTGTGGGTGTGCATGGGAACAGACCTTCAGGGAGTGTTGTTCAGGATTTTACGACAATCTCACTTATCCACAGGCAGTTAAGCGATGGTGAGATTAAACGATAAGCACATGGCATGAGTTATCCGCGGCACTTCCGCTTTTGTTCGGCAAATAGCACCGCTATTCACCTCACAAAACCGAATTTTTATCCTCAATTTTCTGTCGTCCTCGCTACGGGGTCGCCTAGACGGGCGCTATTCCCGGACTGCCTCCCAAGGCACAAGTAGCCCTGCTATTATTCGTCATTCCGCCTTGCCCTGCTGCCCAAAATGGCTTATTCCATCTCATATTCAGAAGGCGGCATTGGTATGAGAGGCTCTGTTAAATTAACTGAATTGTTGAATATACCTCACCGCAACAGGCCCGATACTATCTATGGCTACCTTAATGATTTCGGGTTTGTTTTGTAAAGAATCACCAACGTACCGCAGGGCATTACCATTGTTCTGCAAGGCGATATTGACCAGTTCTGGATCATTACGGCATTTGTCACTGGCAAACTCCAGCGCCAGCGGATTTTGTTGCAGGGCAAGTTTGACCACTTCCGGACAATCCTGAAGTGCGCCACTGGCACAGGAAGAAGACAGCCATATTTACTGGAAGAAACAGGAACTATTTTTGGAACTAACGTAATAATAAGCACGAAAATCACAAGGTTTTTGCAATATTTACTTTGCCGTTTTTTCCTGGTGCTGAGGTAAATTTAGTGCTTTCGTATCATTTTTGTTGGGCGGGGTAGATAAGTAACGTACACCTTAAGAACAGTGTTGAAACTTTTTAGTAAAAATGAAGTCTATTAAAGTGAAATATTCCGATAAACTTTTATAGAGGTAATTTTTATGGACGTATCATGCTCAACTGCTAAAAGTTTTTTCTGCCCCCCCGGCACTGAAAAACCATACTTATTTTCTTCCATTGGATGTGCAACGGTAGGTGCTATTGGTGGTGGGTTTGGTGCCTGTTCCAGTGTGGTAGAAACTGCCGGTTATTCTATCGGTCATTTTTGTCTCGGCGCTTTTGGGGGCGGGGCAGCAGGAGGTGTTATAGGCCTTGCAGCAATGTGTGGAGTCGTTACCTGTTGCAATTTAGGAGAGCGTCGAATTGCTCTCCAACCTTCCATTGACCCCAAGGTGATCACACAACAGCCCGGTTCGCCCTTGGTTATCTCTCATGCTCCTGAAGTAACTGGCGTACCGACAGAAATTCAAGGTGAAGTTGGATCAATCAATAACTAAACCGTGTTATGCCCCCCTCGGGAATTGCCAGCACCATGCACCATGATTTCTGAGTTTCATGGGGTATGGCGGTGGTGACTCGAGTCGGCTGTTATCCCCTGTGGGTGCGCATGGGAATTGACCTTCGTGAAGTGTTGTTCAGGATTTTTAGACAACCTCATTTACCCACAGGCAGTTAAACAATGGCGGGATTAAACGACAGATAAATAGCATGAATTATCCGCGACATTTCTGCTCTTCTAATTCCCTGAACTTCCGTTGCTCATAGTCTGACAGCACAAGACCATAGCTTCTATCCACACGAGTGAATCTGACGACATACTGGCAGTCTTTTCGTGGTATTGCGGTGCTTGTAGTTCTATCGTACAGGAATTGTGGTTACAGAGTAGGGAATTAATTTACAGATTAAGAGAATTTGCAAAAACTTTTTAGAAAAAGTGAGGTCTAAGCAGTGAAGAATCCTGATAAATTTCTGAAAAGGTAAAAAATATGATCTCATTAGGCCAATGTGCTGCTACTAAAGATTGCTTATACCCCCCTGACACTCACCTTGCATACAAGATTGGTGCTGGTGCAGGTGGAGCGATAGGTTGTTTTTGTGGTCTGCTTTGTGCGGCGAAAGGACCTCTCGGTCCAGCTCTTCTCAGCGCTCTGGAATTCGGGGCAGGAGGGGTTATTTCAGGCCTTTCAACTATGGCTACAGCCGTGGTCTGTGACAACTTGTTATTTACTGGTTGTACTCGTTGTCCACCTCCCATTGGCTCCAGAGTGATCACACAACAGCCCAAACAGCCCGGGATGCCCTTGATTATTTCTCAGGCTCCTGTACTAACAACTGTCGAATGGGCAGTAACTCCAGATGAAAAGGAACCAATGGATAAAATAGCCGTGTAATGCCCCCCGGGAATTGCCTGCACCATGCACACCCGAACTAACCGCCATGCACCATGAACTCAGGGTTTTACAGGGTATGGCGGTGAGGGACTCGAGTCGGCTTTCACCAGAGATTGGTACTTGTCGGCCCGGGCGTTACCAAAAGAGTCCTCGGCCACGCCCGATGATCTGACACTTTCCTATGTTGAAAAGCAGAAGTGTCTGAAGCAACGGATGTCGGAATTTCACATAGTGGAATATTCTAATAAATTTCTAAAAAGGTAATAAATATGAACACTTTAGGCTCATGTACTGCTACTAAAGATTGCTTATGCCCCCCCGACGCTCACGCTAGCTACAAGCTTTGTGGTGTTTCAGGTATAGCGTTAGGTGGTAGTCTTGGCATGCTTGGTTCATGTTGTACAAAACCTCTCGAGGTAAGTACTCTCATCACTTTGGGAGGCGCGGCAGCAGGAGGTGTTTCAGGTCTTGCAGCAATTGCTGCATGCTCGTGCTGTTGCCACTTGATTCGGAAGGATGATACCCCTTCCATTGGCTCAAGAATAATCACACAACAGCCCGGGATGCCCTCGATTATCTCTCATGCCCCTGTATTAACTGTCGAATTGAAAGAAATTCCACGTGATATGGGACCAATCATTATAATAACCGCGTAATGCCCCCCCGGGAATTGCCAGCACCATGCACATCCGAACTAACCGCCATGCACCATGATCTCTGGTTTATACCGGGTATGGCGGTGAGGGACTCGAGTCGGCTTTTATGCCCTGCGGGTGTGCATCGGAACCGACCTTCGGAAAGTGTTGTTCAGGATTTTACGGCAACCTCACTTGCCCACAGGCAGTTAAGCGATGGTGAGAATAAACGACAAATACATAATATAAGTTATCCGCGGCACTTCTCCTCTTCTAATTCCCTGAATTTCCGTTGCTCATAGTCTGACAGCACAAGACCATAGCTTTTTACCACACGAGTGAATCTGGCAACATACTGGCAGTGGAAAGACTTCGAAGGTGGTAACCACTCAAGGACACCTGATGCCCCTTTCTGGCGGTTGACACTGGCCTGGACGGCAAAAAGGTTCACTTCATCATTGGCAAACTGCACTCTTTTTGCCTTCGACCACTGATTAGCCCCACGATCCCAGGCCCATCTCAGAGGCACTAAATGGTCGATATCAACCTGGCGAGCTTCATAAAACGTCTTTCCCGTGTAGGGATCAAGCCATCTGCCCCGATATACAGCGCACTGGTTACCGGCTGTATCTATCGCGCTGGTACTCTGCTTCATCAGAAGCTCGTGGCGAGTGTTCATACAGTTCCTGTCTTCATCAGCCCAATCACCAAAATATGAACGGTCATATTTTGCCGGACTCTGACGGTACGTTGCCGCATTCGACTTTTTTAAGCCTGATCCTTTAGGAAGTCTGCCGCCGGAACTGAGGCAATCATTGAGAGAGTAGAAGGCAGTATAGTTTTTTGTTCTCTCATAGCTGGAGCTAGAGATATCGTGACAGATGCCTGAATTGCTCTTTTTTACCAGTTCTGCACTATTTACAGAGGTGCTCAAGAGTGCCAGAAACGTTATCAGGAGGTGTTTCATCGAGAAATTAACACAGGATTGAATATTACACGACAAAATACATTAAAAGGACTATTGAATAAATACCACCTCTTGTACGGTACTGGCTCAAGGAACCGTTGACTTGCTCCCGGTACTGGCCTGCCTGCCCCCACTGGGCCTGTTTGACTGATATGGTCGTCTGGTCTGGTTCGTCTACAGAGTCAAACTCGGATAAATATAATTTTTTAAGCAGGGACGTTTAAAAGCTATAATGGCGTAGAGGGAAAGAAAATAAAAGCGACGTTTGTTGTATTACTATATGACCATTTCCTTATTATCAAACACTCGTACATTAAAATACGAGAGTTGAGCAATAAAAATATTTGATTACTATCGAATGAATAACCTACTGTTTAATCCTAATGATAAAAACTTGCATATTTAGTGAGTGTTAAATGAAGCCAATTTCATCAACTCAAGTTACAAGTTTATGCCTGCCAAGTGATGATCAGAAAGTTAAACAAAACCACATACACATTTCTACAGAAGGTTACCGATACACTGTTGGCGGTAACGGCGTTTTTGTAAACACCTTTTGTAAGGCATTTCACGAGCGTAGTTGTAGAAATATCATGGTTCTTCCACTGCTTGAATTCGTAGAGGATACGGATATAAAAAAATCAATCACATCTGGCTGTCAGCTTTCTTCTGGTGAATTAATATTGGTTGAAAGGTGCAGTGATATGCCTGAATGTGATGTCTATAGAGTCCAGCCAACAGGGAGGCAGAAAAGGTATTTTGAAAAGCATATTAATTCATACAATATAGAGCAAGAACACAAAGACTCTTTGGCAGAGGATCTTTACTTCAAAGAACAAGGAATTAATGATTCTGATGAAAGATTGATATCTTGTGGTGCTATATCTCTAAAAATGTGTGTATTTAACCAGATAGCTGCAAAATTTGTCAACGAAGTGCTTTTACCAACAATGGGAAGCGAAAAAGTATATATTCATGATCATTTTTTTGGAGGATCCCTTCAATACATTAATCACTTCGAAAATGTTAAAAAAGTCAACTGGGTGCATTGCTTAAGTCCCCACACGGGTTTTAGCGACTGTATGGCCAATAAAAAGCCTGTTTATACAACCCAGAGCTATATGAAGATGGATGAGAGCAAGTTATGCAAGCTACCGGATTATGAAAAGCCTGCAAGAGAGAGGGCAATTAAACATGCTGATGTAATTTTAACAGTATCGAAATATGCCCAATCTTTTCTGACATTTAAACATCCTCTCATATCAAAGTTCTTGAGGATTCACAAAAAGGAAATCAGCTCAATCAAAAGCTGCTCAGATTTATCAAAATTTAGCCTGAGTGCTACCGCCAAAAAATACGGGTTAGAAGGAACTCCGGAAAAAAATATCAAATCAAAACTCAGAGACCTGTTCTTTGCTGGAAAATTGCCTTTAAAGCCCCCATTAAATAGCAAAGGGTGTGTGAACCCAGTCGCTAAAAACTTACCAATTGTTTTTTTTATGGGCAGGCCTCATTTTGAAAAAGGGATACAGCATGTACTGAATATGGTGAAAAAACTGGATTGTCTATTTTTTATTGTTTCTAACGGAACAGAAAAAGATTCATTTATTCAAGCTATTCAGGAAACCAAAGCAGCAAGAAATAACCTCATTTTACTTACTAAAAATCAAGAACATAAGCAACTCTTAATGGCTGTTGCGGACTATGCCGTTATTCCTTCTCTGGCTGAGTCCTTAGGCTTGATTGCCGGTGAATGTAATTCTATGGGGCTGCATGTAATCAACTCTGATGTAGGGGGGCTGCCTGAGGCGTCTCCTCCTTGCGATGAATGCAGAACAGAAGTTCATTCAAATGCGGAGTATGGTCATTACTCAGAAGATACAGATAAGGCATTTCTCCTGGCAGTTAGTGAAAAGTTAAAAGCCGGAAGGCCAAGATCATCTCACATTGTGAGGCATGCCAGTTATTTCCATTCAATGGAGAAATTTACTACTTCAATAGAAAATGCTCTTTCTAATTAAGCCTCGTCATCATACTCTGGTGGCAGCAGCAAAAAGTTCCTTGCAAGTGTGGAATTGGGTATCATTTGGTAAAAAATTTTCCCGTCATGTACGCTCGACTTCACAAAATAGCCGCGCTCACTGAGCAGTCGGGCACCCGGAGAGTCCGGCTGCCGGAGCATCTGCTCCAGTTCAGATTGTTCCAAGGTACCAACAGAGGGCAGGATCGCCTTCTCCTGCAGCCGCCTCGTCTCAGTTTCCAGGGCACCCCGGATGTCAGCCGACATCCGTTTTTCCAGCCCGGGTTCATTAGCCACCACGATCATCTTTTCTGCCAGGGTCATTGCTTCGGGTAACCTGACTTGTCGAAGTTCCCCTTCATTGTGCAGGCGACGATAAGCGCCACCGGACCCGGTATCCGGATCCCAGCAATCAGGCTGTGGGGGATCTGTACTCTGCCGGTGGTGTTCTGCGAAGCAAGGTGAAATACCGGCTCTCTCAGCGATAACGAACCTGACCAGATCGTTCAGGCACTCACGCAAACACTGATAGGGATCAGGTGCCTGCTCAATCAGTAATCGTCGTTCATGGTTATCAACCGGGAGATGGTATTGACTGGTGAACGGATTGGGCATTTGGTGATGCCATCCCCCGGTAATGCTGGCCAGATCCCGAAAGCTCAACATGACTGACTGGATCAGCAGGGTGAAGTCCGGGTTGTTGACCACGGACAGCAGTTCAATCTTTTCTGGCTGAAAATAGCCATCATGGATCATGTCACTGGTGTCAATTTCTGCTGAGTCTGGTGTCAGCCTGATCGCCGGAAAGTCCTCCCGTGGTGGTTTTACCCGCAGGTTATCCACAATATCCCCAAAGCGCAGCACCTGACGCAGCAGTAATTCTTCCTCCGAGCATTGGTGGTCAGGAGTGAACGACGGATTTTCAGCATCCATCATGTTGCAGTTTTTGTTTCTCAGGGCGCTGGCCACCAGGGTAACCAGCTGCCCGGGGTACTGTTGCAGCCTGGACATATCACGCTGAAACAGTTCTGCTGCCCGCAGCTCTTCAACATCTTTATGCTCATCTTCAGCGACAGCATCGTGGTAGAGTTCGGCGATGGGCAGTAACTCTTGCAACTCGGGATGCTTCAGTAGTAATTCCCGGAATGGCTTATGAAAGTCGGGCAAAACTTTACTATCCATGAGGAATTCGGTGGCCAGCTGTGTGCGCAGGGCGTGATCCAGTCCGTGCCATTTGCGGTAATAGGGTTTTGTGCCGTTCGCCAGGATGGCTTGTGCCCTGTTGGGATGGGGAAACTGGTAATAATACTGACCGATTATCTGGGTAAGTGACTTATAACGGCCAGCAGGCAGTATTTCCATGCCTTCAAAGGTTGGTGGTGATGCCAGAAAATTCACCAGCCAGTCCGGCTGGCATTCTCCTTGTTCCTTTCGCCGGACCACAACGGCAGGCTTGCAAGTGTAATATTTCCCCAGAAAAATACTCAGCCTTTGATCAATGGTTCGATTGAGAGTCGCTGTACTCTTTAAATGCTCACGTAACTGTTCATCACTGTATCGAAGGGGTGAAAATCTATTTTCCAGAAATTCTTTAACTGCATGCCCATAAACCGGTTCATTGATAAAAAAGCAATGATAAAACTCCTTGCCAAGCAGTCCAACAGCCTCCCGATGTAGATCTGAACCAGCCAGCTGCCGGTGATTCAAATGCTCGTGCAATGCTTTTTTCAGGATCGATACCCTGTTTGCTATCATATAATGTTTAGCTACTGGGCCGTCCCCATCATTGCAAAGAAGTTCCCACAGCACCTCGTTACGAATGGCTTTGGCTTCATCGTTGGTCAACAGATTCGCCCGGAGAAAATGATTGGCAGATGTTAATATTTCAAGATGATCTGCAAGCTGGGTTGATGTTTGATAATTGAGATAGATTCTTGCGCCGTAAGCGATGAGCAGGCAACACACCAGCGGATTACAGTGGATAGGTGTTGATTCCTTGTACCCTAATAAATAGGGAACAAACAATTTGTTATTTAATAGCTCCCGGCAGATGACCGCTTGTGCGGCAAAGGTGGGTCTAACCTGCTCGAAAATGTAGTCCCAGCTAGAGTCCTTGTCGTGTATTTCGAAATCATAATATAGCCAGGGAAAGTGTTTATGAAACGGGGTCTGCTCAAGCAAGGCTTCCAGTAATATCTTCGGTAAACCCACTTTACTGTTGACCCCGTCCGCCCGGGCTGGAAGTTCGCTTAAGAATGTTGCTGAATCACAGTTCTCGATGGCTGTCAGGATGGCTTTGATGTCGGTACCAAGCGCCTTGACACTGGCTGATACCGTGCTGACCTGCTCCGGAATATTTTTCAGCAGCTGCAGAAATCGTTCACCACCGGACTGACTCAATAACTGGTAAAGCCTGAGTTCCTGACCAGTGAAGTTGCCGTATTGAGAGAAGGCACGAATGTTTCGCCGCAGCATTAGCGCTTGTGTGCGGCTGATTTCCACCGGGGGAGACAACACCCCCTGATGACTGTTGTACAGGCACAGTTTTACAGGCTCACGGAACTCATCACCGGACGCGTTACCTTTATTTTGCTCAAGCGTCAGAATATTGCCCATGACTTCTTCAAGACGGCGAAAAGAAAACTCCCTGGTAAAGTCCAGAAGATAGCCATAGTGCATGCGGTCAAAATTAATGTGACAGAGAATTTCCGGATATTTGCCTGCTCCTGTAATGAACCGTTCAGTCGGTTGGTGCAGTAAATAGCCATTCACACCAAGGTGTCCTGAGGTTAAAGGTGATCTGCTAAACAGGGAATGCTTTCTGCGATAACTCTCTACTATTTTCTCTTCCAAAACACGCCAGCTGGTAATTTTCTTGGTGTATGTGAACTTGCTGCACGGTTCCCCCGAGGCATTCGAACAGACATCTTTTTTAAAAGCCCAGAGCATATGGCAGCCGGGTGCAGGTTTCAGAACCGTAATGACCTGGTCTGGCCTGGTTCCAAATTGATCCGGTCGCCTGGCTTCTATTGCATATTGGGCACCGGGTGACAGTAAACTCACTGGCCTGTATTGATCGCCTGAACCGGCAGCTTGTAATGCATTGACAACACGAACCATCATCCCGCCAAACTGACTGAATGCGGCAACAGGATTAAATTCCTCTCTCTTGCCGCCTGCCGGTGATGGATGAAATCCTGACGAACCAATGCTTGCTTCCGCCTGAGGTATGGACATATCAATGGTCTCACTGAATTTAAAATCGTATATCGGACTGCACGGGAGTATGGCTCCGCCTGAGTGAAATGAGCACAAACTTCAGACACCGAAAATATCGAAAGGTTCCCCGTAATCTGGCAGTCCGGGCAGGTGTCATGTAAGGCTCAGCGGAGGAAGTACTGCCGCAGCCATGCCACCGAAGTGGCAGTGCAGCACAGTTTTGTCATCAATAATCATTATCAATGACATGGTGCGCCGTGCTCTGTAGCGTGCTCGAATAAGTTCCTACCCTCTTCAGTAATTGCCTCAAACCCTGCAAAAAATTGATCCAGGTCAATCGGTTGTTTGTTGACCAGCTCGTATTATCATCACTATTTCACCAGTTCATTATTTGTACAGATATGCATTTTGTCAGGGGTAACACTACCTGTTTGTGTGCTGGTTTCCGGTTTTAGTGATAACGGTAAAATAAATGAAGAAACTTCTCGATAGTGCGCTGTCGTCTGTCATCAAGCGAAGAACGTTTATCAAGTGGGGAACTGCTGCGGGCAGTGCCGCTGTTGTCGCTGGCAATGCACTGCCTCTGAAAGCCATGGCAACGGATTCAACGCAGGCAAAAGCCGCTGAAGACAAGGTGACCTGGTCTGCCTGTATGGTGAACTGTGGCAGCCGCTGTCCTCTCCAGGTGCATACCAAAGATGGCATTATCACCCATGTTGAGTCGGATAACCGGGGCGATGACGTATACGGTGATCATCAGATTCGCGCCTGTCTGCGCGGTCGCTCCATCAAGCAACGGGTATACAACCCTGATCGTCTGAAATACCCCATGAAGCGGGTTGGCAAGCGTGGGGAAGGTCGCTTTGAGCGCATCAGCTGGGATGAGGCGCTGGATACCATCGCCAGACAGTTGCAGTACACCATCGATACTTACGGAAACGATGCGATCTATTATCAGTATGGCTCCGGAACCCAGGGCTATAAAACCGACGGTCCTTTTGCCTCCAAGCGCCTGCTGAATATGCTCGGTGGCTTTCTGCCTTACTACGGTAATTACAGCTGGGGACAGATTCAACGTGCTCTGCCGTTTACTTACGGCGGTGGACGTCCAGCGGCGTTCGGTAGTTTTACCAGTGAAATCGCCAATGCAGAATTGCTGGTCATGTTTGGTTACAACCCGGCAGAGACCCGCATGAGTGGCGGTGGGGAAATCTACGAGCACATCAACTCGGTGAACAGCAAAAATGTGCGCACCATTATCATTGACCCGCGTTATACCGACACCATGCTGGGCAAAGAGTCTGAGTGGATTCCAATCCGCCCGGGGACCGATGCTGCCCTGGTAGAAGCCATGGCCTGGGTGCTGATCAACGAGAAGATGGTGGATGAAGCATTCCTCGAGAAGTTCTGTGTTGGCTACGATGAAAAAACGCTGCCAGCCAGTGCACCGAAGAATGGCCACTACAAAGCGCACATTCTGGGCCAGGGTGCGGATGGCATCGAGAAAACCCCGGAGTGGGCGGCAAAAATTACCGGTATTCCAGCGAAAAAAATCATTCAGCTGGCCCGGGACATTGGCAGGGCCAAACCTGCCTACATTATTCAGGGTACCGGTATTCAGCGTCAGGCCAACGGTGAACAGGCGAGCCGTGCCATCTGCATGCTGCCAATTCTGACCGGCAATATTGGCCTTGCCGGCACCAACACCGGCGAAATGCCAGGCAACTATGGCTTCCCGGTGAAAACCCTGCCCATGGGTACCAACCCGATTAAGACGGCGATTCCATTCTTCAAATGGACGGATGCGATTCATCGTCACCATGAAATGACGGATAAGACCGATGCTCTGCAGGGCGGCACGTCACTGAAGAATCCGATCAAATTCATCTGGCAATATGCGGGCAATATCACGGTTAACCAGCACTCTGATATCAACCGGACCAAAGAGATCCTGTCTGATGAGAGCCTGTGTGAGTTTATCCTGGTGTTTGAAAACCATATGACACCCACCGCACGGTTCGCGGACATTCTGCTGCCGGATATCACCACCATTGAAAATTATGAAGTGGCCAGCAACGGCTATGCCTCGGGCAGTCTGGGGGCGGTGATTCCGCTGGTGCCTGCTATTGCCCCGATGTACGAGTGCCGCAGTGCATACGACATCTGTGCAGGTATTGCCAGGCGCTTTGGTCTGGAGGCTCAGTACACAGAAGGCAAGACCCATGAGCAGTGGGTGGCGGAACTGTACGAACAGATGCGTAAAGAACAGCCTCAGGTGCCAACACTGGAAGACCTGCGTCGTGACGGACCCTACAAACAGCTGGCACCGAAGCATATTCGTATCGCTCTGGAAGATTTCCGTAAGGATCCTGTGAACAATCCTCTGGGTACCCCATCCGGAAAAATCGAAATTTACTCCGAACAACTGGCGACCATTGCCGCTGAATGGGAGCTGCCGGAAGGGGATGTGGTGACACCGTTGCCACAGTATGTCACCACCTGGGAAAGCCATCTGGATCCGCTGACTGAGAAGTATCCGTTGCAGCTGATTGGTTTTCACACCAAGGGCCGTGTGCACTCCACATACCATAACGTCGCTTTCCTGCGTGAAGCAGTGACGGATGCCGTATGGCTGAACCCGGCAGATGCACAGGCCCGGGGAATCAAAGATGGCGACATGCTGAAAGTCTGGAATGACCGTGGTGAGACCCGGATTCCGGCTAAAGTCAGCCCCCGGATTATGCCGGGTGTTGCTGCCCTGGCAGAAGGTGCCTGGTACGCACCGGGTAAAGACGGTGTTGACCGTGGTGGCTCATTCAACGTGCTGACCACTCAGCGCAGTACGCCGCTGTCCAAGGGTAACCCGATGCACACCAATCTGGTTGAAATTGCCAGGGCATAACAGGATAGGAATAACGTTCGATGAAGCAACTCTCGATGAAACAGTTGGGATTTTATGTCGACACGGCCAAGTGTACGGGCTGCAAAACCTGTCAATTGTCGTGCAAAGATGAGAATGACCTGAAAGTCGGCGTGAACTGGCGCCGGGTTTATGAATACGGCGGTGGTAGCTGGTTTCAGAACGAAGACGGCACCTATGCCCAGGATGTGTTTGCCTATTACACCTCCATCAGCTGTAACCACTGTGCCAAACCAGCCTGTTCCAAGGCCTGCCCAACCGGAGCCATGCATAAGCGTGACCAGGACGGCCTGGTGGTGGTTAACGCCGACGTCTGTGTTGGCTGCCGTTACTGTGAAATGGCCTGCCCCTACGGCGCACCGCAGTTTGATGCCGAGAAGAAAGTCATGACCAAGTGTGATGGCTGTTTCGACCGGGTTGAGCAGGGCAAGCAGCCGATCTGTATCGAATCCTGCCCGCTGCGTGCCCTGGATTTTGGTCCGATTGATGAGCTGCGTGCCAAATACGGCACAGAAGCGGATATTGCGCCACTGCCGGACTCTTCTCTCACTGAGCCATCGCTGGTGATGAAGGCGAGTCGCCACGCCAAACCTTCCGGCGACAAGACCGGACGCATTATGAACACACGGGAGGTATAACCATGCATGAGTTGCCACTGGTATTTTTTACGGTGCTGGCACAGGGCACCGTTGGCCTGTTCCTGGTGCTCGCCTGCCTGCTGATGGCGAACAGTGATACCAACCGTCAACAGCTGCTGAATAAACTGCTGATGGTGGTTCTGGTGCTGCTGGGTGTCTCCGGCGCTGCGGCCATGACTCACCTGGGTCAGCCATTGCGAGCCATGAATGTCATTTTTGGTCTGGAACATCTGTCTGCACTGAGTGTTGAGATTATCACCACTTCGCTGTTTGGTGGTGCTGTCTTCACTTATGTGGCCATGGTGCACTTCGGTATCCTGGCAAAGTTGCAGAAGCTGGTTCTGGCGGGAGCCATGGTTCTGGGTATTCTGTTACTGCTGGCCATTGCCAATGTTTACAGCCTGGCCACGGTACCTGCCTGGAACAGCGGCTGGACCATCTTCCAGTTTGTTATGACCGCTTTTGTGGTGGGTATCCCGGCGGCGGCACTGATGCTGAGAAGTCAGTCGGCCTCTTTGGGTGCATTCCAGAAAAACGCTGATCGTGCACTGACCACCCTGGGTTTTATCACCCTGGGTCTGGTGCTGGTGGGATACCCGCTGTACCTGTTCTGGCTGGGTCAGGTTGACCTGCCTGCTAACCCGCTGGGTCTGTTTGACTACCACGGTCGTCTGATGCTGGCCCGTCTCGGTCTGCTGTTTGCTGGTCTGGGCGTTTGGGTGATGGCTGCCACTCGTGGTAATAACTCAGCGGCAGGTCTGGCAGGGGTGAGTACCGTCCTGGTGCTCACAGCTGAACTGTGTGGTCGTATCTTCTTCTATGACCTGCATATGTCGCCTATGTGATCAATATAATTATTATTTAAACAAACATAGGATACCTGCAGCTATATGCATAATAGCCTGAAAATCCCTATAGAGGGCTTTTCAGGTTCTCCGCTGGATCTTTTACCCGCTGAAGAAGCCCACTATGGGGAACCAAAATCACCCTAAGGCTTCTCTTTTTGCGGGTAGGCACTTAAAGCTCCCCTTTCATGCATTATATATGGCTTCTCTGGTGAGTTTTCTTATGGTTTGTCAGTGTACACCCTCTACTGTTCACCGGTTTTCTCTCCAGAAACTTCGCTTTATACGTTTCAAGTTGGCCGGTTCCAAACGCCGGTCTTCACTGACAAGACATTCAGAACCGATGCACACCTTCATTTCTCCGCCCTTGGAGATCACTGAGGGCTGAGGTGACATTGAACGATTGCTCAGTATCATTCTTCTACCGTGCGAGCCCATACCCTCCATAACGGATACATTCAATACGCTAGTACCATCCTCAATATTCACCGCATAAAAATAATTGAGCCCGACGCCCGGATTACAGCTGTTAGAGGAAACTTGCGGAACAAAAGAGGTAAACAGCAGCATGCCATTGATCAGTGAGGCCCGGCCCAGGATTTTCTCGCCGGGATCTTCCAGTCTCATAAACCAGCCAGCAGCTCCGCTCAAAGAGCCCAGTGCCGCATTTTTATCCCACTGGTTACCGTGTTGAATGATGTTGGAGGTCGCATCGTACAGTGACCACTCAGTAATGACCCCACCGTTGGCATACCGGTAAGTGGTCGGCTTGTTAAAGATATTGCGGTCACGAATCACATACATACGATCCTCCACCACCGTATTCATGGGGTCGGGGCGGGTACCGCTGCCGATGGCGATATTGAGATATTCGCGTTTGCTGTCAATGGCCACGGTGGGTGCCTCAAAAAACCGCCGGGCATCCACTTCAGACTGGCCTGCCAATTGGGCGATCAGACCACCATTGGCGAAATTCCAGGACCCGGCGTTATCGTGATTGATATCAACACGGAACACCTGACCGCCAATATCCACCGCATAAAAGTAATCGGTCAGGCCATCCTGGTTAATATCAACCAATGTCAGATCTGCCGGAATACTGTATTTCATTTCCGGGATGCTCAGCTTACCGTTTTTGCCGGCATGCCAAAGCATTTCACCGGTATAGGCATCGACCATATATATTGCCCGGCCTATGTCGTTTTCCTCAATTTTTACTTGTTGGTCAGCATCTTCGTCATAGCCACCACCAAACAGTAACACGTGCCTTTCAGACCCCAGCCACTTGACCTTTGTTAACTGCGCCTTTGACCAGGTTTGCCCCAGCTCCGGAAAGTCGGGATTTCTGGATGGATCGTCGTCAGCCTTGTTATTGGAATCCACATCCCCTTTGATAACCCATCTAAGCTTCGGGGTATTCCGGTTAGTGACGTCCAGAGAATAGATATTACTGCCCCCCCTGCGCATGGTCAGGAATAAGTAGGCATGCCCATGACCATCCGTTATGTTGCCATCGCTGTTCCAGTCCCTGAAAAAGACAGTTATCGGTCCATCCATGCCATATATTTTGGCTCTGCCAGGGTCGGGCTCCGGTGGTGGAGGTGGCCATTCATGCCTGGGTCTGATGTCACAAACAGTGTCGCCAGTAAAGAGACCGTTGTAATGCCATTTACAATACTCAGGATGTGCACACTTCCATTTTGCCCAATCCCAATCGCATTCATCATCGTTCGTGGGTGTCGGGGGGATAACACGACAACTCTCGCTCAGGTTTAAATCTCCCCACTCAAACCTGTATTCACAATAACGGGCCGGCACACAGGCACCGGGTACCTGGTAATTCCACACACACTGTGAATCCGAGGTTGGCGCACCGGATATCGCCGGGCGAACCGTCCCCTCCCGGTACATTCGCAGGTTGCCCAGCAATTTCCTGGGAATGAACGAGAAAGTAGTGTACCCACTGGAGGCATCCACAGCATGGAGAAAACCATCATTGGTGGTAAAAAAAACGGTTTGATCCACATTACCGTTCCCCCCCCAAGGGTTATAAGTAACAATGACCGGCTGAGTATGAATAGGGTCACCCATACTGAACCGTGGTTCAAAAAATACACCATCGCCATCGTCGTCATCCATATCAAGGCCCCGTGCCCACTGCAGCAGCGTCATCTTCTTATATACACCAGCGACGCCCAGAGTTCCGTCAGAAAAAGAAGGAACATTGTGTTCGTGGACCCTATTCGAACCGCTTGACAGCTCTACATCCCTGTCGCCAGATAAATTGGTATAAACCGGTCGCTCCGGATCCAAATGCGACGCAGCCCCACCGGCTGTAACGACTTTACCATCCGGGGCAGCGCTCCAAAAACTCTGGGCATTGTCAGAAAAAAAGCCAGTCACCGGATCAATGGCCAGATTCCCGTTGGCATCGTATATCTGATTATCATCACCCAAACGGTAACGTTTCAGATTGCCCGTCCAGTCTGGCCCGGAGCTAGGGGCAAAAACGGTGTAGAAAAGCTCATCGGTGGACTCAAGGGAGTTAAAAGCATTGACGGGGACGGTCGGTGCGGCAAATGAAGTGGATTCCGAATTGACCCGAACCATAATATCGGCAAACGCCTGACTCAGCTGGCTGGCATCCTCGGCCCGGTAGTACTTCCCGTTACCGGCCCTGACGGAATTGGCCAGTACATCTGACGACCATTGATCCATTTCACCAAAGCCAATAACGCTTAAGAAGACGTTCTGGTCGCCATCAAAATGGCTGTTAACATCGTAATTGGCCATATACCAGATAATTTCATTAAGGCATTCGTGGCAATCATGGTGCAAATGATCCGGCATGGTCTTACCCGCGATCAACCGCTCAATGTCAACATCAGCACTGGTATCAAACGCCGGTGCACCATCAGTCAGCAGGATGAAATTGTTCTTTTGGCACTCTGTGACAATGGGGGAACGATACTGCACGCCTGGAATCGAATAGGCATTGAAATCAATGCTCAGGGGGTTCCACGCGAATTTTGTTTTCTGCCCCGAAAAATAAAGGTAGGCTTCGTACAACGTTTCAGCCATTGGTGAAAAGCCATTGGGAATCAAACTGTCAATGGCATTCATAGCTCCCTGTCGGCCAGTGTCAATATCTTGAGATGCGAATATAACGCTGCCGCCCTCATCATAGTTAAATCTCATTACACTGATGTTGATATTCTGTGCATCACTGATAAAGTCTTTGGCCACTTGCTTGGCTACATCCATGCGGGAGGGGCCAGAATACTGACAAAACCCAAAAACACCACCACATTCCAAGTTCCTCGTGCCCATGCTCGCCGATGTATCCATAATCAGCATCACATTGGGCTGGGCTTCAGAGGGAAGGTCGGCAACAAACAGATCAATATCATTTGCCGCCAGTTCACAAGATAAAATCAGGGAGAGCAGAAAACACCCTGACGCCCATAACCATCGAGAGATTGTCTGCGAGTATTCTGAACATTCATATTTTGAATAATCGTTGCTAAACATTCCTGACATTGTTATCCACTGTTCTTTTGTTGTGCCCACTCATGCTCTGGCCAATGTTCATATATACGACGGGTGATATTTTTTCAGGCAATAGCCACAATTGACTAACATGGAAATTGCCCTTTGATAACTTCCCTGTTCCGTTTACCCTGAGCAGTCGAAGGGGGGAGACACCGAACTTCCTCAGGCTCAGTCCGAACAGAACCGGGAAAATTTTTCCAGGACAGTTCCTTACTCCGGTGTCGAACTCTGCGGTGGTGTGATCAACAGAACCTGCAAGGCTTGAGCTGTATTTTCAATCCAGATCACCAACGCAGGCTGCCCCGGGGAGTCCCGGGAGTCCTCCAGGTCACGCAGGTCCTGCAAGGTTGCCTTCTGACTGCCAGCGCCTAGCCTGCCCACTTGCAACCGCTGGTCAAAGACCAAACGTTTTGGCAGACAGGTTTCACAGGGGTAGGCCCAGATCAGGCCGCTTGACTCATTGCGAAATTCCACTTCTATCTTGCCGAACTCCTGGTCAACTTGCCTGCCCGCTGCGTGGCCATGGACCGCATGGCATGACAGCCATATTCCTGTCATGGCAGCCAACAGCCAGTAGCGGACATGACTATCATGGTGTTTGCTTAGTAACATAAATCACCCCTATGCCCCGGCCTGACCGGGCACCATTTCAATGATGGCATTGTTCTCGATCTGGTAAATCAGACCAGCATATTGATTCCCCGAACAAGCTTCTTATCACTGACGGCAGCAGCCATCATGTACCGAACAATATCGGCAGTCCCCCTGGAAACAACACCATTAACCACCTGCAACCGTGCCACGCCATGTACCGCGGCTACGACTATGCTGCCTGCGTTGCGCCTTGGATAGTAACTGCTCACTTAGCCAGAAATATTCGATTCCATTTGGCTAACTACTTATGGTGGCCTGTTTATTCAGCCAGTTGACCCGTTGCTGGTTGTTCCTGAAGTGCAGGGGAGGGTTTATCAATGCGCTCAATACCCCATTGTTCCAGCTTTTCTTTCCATGTTTTTCGAAACTCCGATGAAGTCTTGATCTTTCCCAGTGTCAATAGAGGTTGAGGCATTCCTTTTCTCAGACACTCGCCAACCAGATTCATAAACCATGCGGAGTTTTCAGAGGCTTGTGCAAGGCTGTCAAACCCTTTAAGACTTTCACCAAGAACGTTCAGTTGCTGAAGGTCATCGAGCATTGATTCCCGCTTTTCCTGCTCCCGCGCATACCGGGAAGCAAACAGTCGTGACTTGATCAATCCACCCGATCTACAGGTTTGGAGTGCAGGCTGATCCAGTATTTCAGTTGCTTCAGTCAGTACCTCCTTCACGGAATAATGGTCTTTAAACTGAACCAATGGGCGCTGGCGCTGATCCGATGGAACGGGAAAACTCTCCCATATTAAAGCTATGTATTCCTGTAGCTTCTGATTCTTGAACTTAAGTGAGTTCTCTTCAGCCACTAGCATTTCCAGACTGAGTTTTTCAAGATCATCAGCGGTGCTGGCAGCACGAAATTCCCGATAATCGGACAACCCCTCAGGCTCTTGCCAACAGGAATCAAAACGAACAATCTCTTCAGCAACACGCCTGGTTATTGTGCATTTATCAAATGCGAGCTCATTCTCCAGGCGCAGCCTCTGTATGTTGCCAGCCAGCTCTTTTTTTAAATTTTCTTCTTTTGTTTTTTTTTCTTCCAATGCTTTGTTTCTTAATCGTTCCTCACTATCGGTGCGTTGAAATTGACTGACGCCCGGCGGGCTGTTGTTATCACAAGCCGTCTCAGGCTGCACTGACGAATCGGCAATCCCCGGGGCTTTCATATGCACTGACCAGGTTCTTTTTGTCATTGCCGGAGACAACGACAAACCCAAAGGCTCAAAACTTTTTATTAATTCCTTGGCTAATGTTCCACCCGACCCGTGCCCTTCCAGTAAACTTGCTATTTCTTCTGCAAATGCTTCAAATGTTGGCCGCATGTGTGTCACTGTAACGGAAAGCTCGTCCTCAGTGCTTTCCGACAGTCTGAAGACAAAATCTTCCGGGTTTCCTGCCAGATAACCCATAAGATATTGGTAATATTGGCAACCCTTCTGCGCATAGGCATTCAGGGCGTTTTGATAGTGTCGGGCAAATACAGGGATGTTTTTCCTGTACACACTTTCAGCAGTTTCAGAGTCGAGGTAGTTCTTACTGGCAAGTTTCCTGAGTCTTTGTTCGCCAGCCTCCCGGAGTTGTTTCAATGGCTGTTTCAGTGCTGACGACCCTGTTCTGATGTTGCCCTTGTTTTGTGCCCGCTTTCTGGCAGCTGACACTGCTTTTGCTATCTTGCCCTTAAATAGCCCTTTACCCGGTTTCGCTTTCTCACCTGATTGAATATCCAGCATCGGTGTAGACATATTTGCACTTGATGCCGCCTGCTGACTGAGTGATAGGTTATTCATAAACTCCGGACTCGTGAACGCACAATAATTATTATCAGCCTCGCCTGATCAAGCCCTGATCATCGGAACCAAAGATAGTCAGAAAGAAAGAAAACGCCCATATTTTCCCGGCAGACAAACTTCTCAATCAGGGTGCCACGGTACCTAAAGGTAAACGTAATCATCATTTCAGGCTTAAACGAATCTAAAGAGACAGGGATAATGAACTTTGACTATTAGAAATTGTCACAAAGTGTGTTGATACAAATTTAAGATCAACTTTAAGAACAACAGTGGAGTCATTTGTGGATTCAGTCAATGCACTACCAGCTACAGCGACCAAATCAAATTTTCAATGCCCTTTTTGCTTAGAAGATGATTTGGAAGCCCGGTTTAATGATTTTGTCGTGACCCATTGTTGCAAACAACCCTTTCACTTCGATTGCCTGGAAAAGTGGAAAGCAAATGATTTAAGCCTTCAGGGCAGGGAGGCCTGTACGGTTCCCGTCAAGCCATGCCAGGCTTATTTGAGCTGTATGCATTGCCGACAGAATGCCCTGCCTGTCGTTAATCTGGAGACCCTGGCTTATAGCAATAGCGGCAGCACCGGTTACTGTTTATCGGATCTTGCTGACTTTCTGAAAAAGCGTACTAACAGTCGGCAGGCAAGCTCATCCGAAAACGATCAGGGTGGCGCAGAGGGGAGCAATAACAGCACAACAACAATGGCAAGCGGCTCAACGAGCTTGCCAGCAAGCTCAGTTAATGATGCGTGTATCAGGGGCAGTGAAGACCATATTATCCCTGATTTACCGACCCTGGTCAGTCAGGGGTTGAAGCGCCGTCATGAAGATTTGCGCTCTGGAGTTGAAGAGCTACTGGCGGTTCAGGCCTGTGTCATTGGCGATCAGGACATGCTTCAGGAGATTGCACAGCAAGCCCCGCATACTTTTCACACCACTCAGAAAACTGTCTTTTATCATGGACCTGTACCTCTGGCTCTGGTGGCTGCTGAACATAATCATGAAACGTGTTTTAAGAAGATTGCCGTTGACCAGAACATGTTTCGACTGTCAATGACGCATGCCCTGGAAGACAAGGATGAAAGCACATTGGCAATGCTGGTCAGGAGCGATAAATCGGGGCTTGCCAATTTGCACCTGCTCCAGGCAATTGAACGAAAGGACAAGCGAAAGGCGAAATTGCTGCTGGACGCTGGCGTTGATCTCTACTCGGCAGCCAAAAATGCCATTGAGGATGACCACAGCCCGGCAACGATAGGCTTCCTTTACGACCTCGGATTCAGTGGTGGCAAGATTGTTCTCATGGCCGCAGAGGCAGGGAACAGAGGGAACAGGAGGCTGCTCCGTGATTTTAAGGAATCGTCTGAGCTTCGCAAAATCATCAGGGATGGCCATTTCGTTGAGGCCATAATCCTTGCTGCGCAACAAGAAGACCGTGCCGCCTTGCAGGAACTGACAGCGTTTGTGACGCTGGCAGACGCGCTGTGCATCTGTGTCCGTGCGCATAATGAACCTGCCATTGCTGCGTTGCTCAAATCAGGGGCGAGTTTGCTGGACGCCATGGTGCTGGCCGTTTCTAAAAGTCAACTGGAACTGTTTGAACAATTACTGGCCAGGAATATAGATGACGGTGGTCACTACTTAAGGCTCGCTGCACAAAGTGGTGATGAAGGACTGGTACAGGCCCTGCTCAATGCCGGCATTGATGCCAATGGCGGGGGTGGTCCGGCTGACACGCCACTGGTTATAGCCACAAGCAATAGCCATGCCAGGGTGGTCAGTATGTTGCATGACGCTCTGGGGCCTGACCAACGCGTCCATATTATTGTCCGGTCGACCAGGGAAGGGTCTCAAACGGAATTGCGATCACTGCTGGCTTCCTACCCGGGGGCAGGACAAATGTTCCGTGAGATGCAGCGGGTCATTAATTATTTGCGTAATCAACCTGGCTACGGTGAACCGGCTATCAGACGGCTGTTAGATAAAATGGATGTCGGTAAAACAGTGATCATTCTTTCTGAAGCCCTTAAGAATAACGATGACAAAATGCTGGCAACGCTACTGGCTGTCGGGGTCGATCCTAATATCACTGATTGCAATGGCTTGCCTTTGCTGCACGCTGCTGCTGACAGAGGAGACCTGCAGATGGTTAAGCTATTGCTGGAGAGGGGGGCAATAGCTGATCTGCTGAATATGGAAGGGAAAACCGCCTTTTCCATTGCTGTCCGAAAAGGCTATAAATCGATCGCTGACCAACTGATCAAAGCGACAGGTGGCGTAGATATTGAAAGTGAAGTAACCGCAGCGGTTGGTCGGGCAGATGTTGAAATGCTCAGGCCTTTGCTGGGTATAGCGGATCTTGGTGGCACAAAGTTCCGGCAACTGTTCCGTCAGGCTGCTGTGAGCGAACAGCGTCAGGTGGTCAGTGTCTTCGCCACGCAAACAACCTTCAGCGTTGAGATTGCCTTTGCCATGGCGCTTGGCGATAACGAGTTGAAGGTGGTTGATGAATTTCTCAAGGCCGGTATGGATACAAGCCGTTGCTGGTCGGCGTCAGGTTTGCTGATAGCGGCAGCACGCAAGGAGGAAGAGAAGGTTAAAATGCTCATGCACAATGGTATTGATCCCGCAAATGACATTAAACTTGCGGCACAAGCCCGGGAAACGGAAGCCCTGTCAGTACTGCTATCGTCTTTTGATGATATTGAAGCAAGAAACAGCCAGGTTAAGGCACTGATTTTCAGTGAGGTGGACAATCCGCCAGTGCTCTCATCGCTGGTGGATGTTGAGCGTGAGTCCGGAGCTGCTGGTCTCAGGACTATCCTGGTGTCGATTTTGGCCATGAGCAAACAAGTCCGTACTGATCTGGAGAGTGTGCTGACAGTAAAGCAGATCATTTTGGCTGAGGACAGGGATGCAAACAGGGACGCAAACAGAAAGGGGAAGCCGGAAGATTCCCCCGCCCTTAACCGACAGGGAGGCAGGCAGCGGGCTATAGTTGAGGAGCCGCCGGGTCATGGCAATGTGAGGATAAAATCCTGTGATGATGCTATCAACGACCATCAGACTCATCTGGAAAGGAATGAAGCTGTTATCCGGGCATTGATTCGCGCCGGAGCCGATCTTGATATCACCGACGAGACCAGGGGCTCTCTACTCTCTCAGGCAATACAAGAGAACTGCCATGACAGTGTCCGGTCCATTCTGGATTTCCTGACACGTTCAGGCCCGACTGCCAACAGCCCTGCTGCATCGAGCCAACACTCCGGTGGTTACATCAACAGAGATCTTTCAAGGGTATTGACCGATGCTTTGGTGTTGGCCATTGGTCTGGACCGGCAGCCAATGGTCAAGCTGCTGCTGGACGCTGTGCATGGGATGAAACATGTTCAATGGGATCTCTCCCGGCTCAATGGCACTAGCGACCTCCTGCTTGGTGTTGCCCAAACGGGAAATATCGATCTGTTGCGAGAACTCTGGCAACTGGGTGTCCGGGCTACCCCGAGTCTGATTCAGATTGTGCAGAATGCAGACGGGAACAAGTTGCAACAGTTTGTCAGGGCCGGGATTAAACTGAACGCTGCGGATGTTGGCGGAGATGTGCATCCGTTGCTGCTGGCCGCCATTCTGTTCGCTGAAAATAGCTTTATAGACGTGGTGCGTTCCATTGTCTCGATCACTGACAATGTTGACGACGTTATTTGTGACCAGCAACTGACATTACAGGAATCGGTGCGGTCAAAGCTTTGGCAAATTGTGGCTGAACAGCATGACCGCATAATGAGTGTGCTGGTTCGCGCTGCTGATGGAGGAAATCACCGACTTTTCGAGACACTCGCGGGCGACCAGAAGATGGCGGGTCCGCTTGGCCGATGCCTGAGCGATGCGGCACGCCGTGGCCATCGCAAGGTGGTCAGTGAACTGATCAACATTGATGTTGATATCAACTCCTAACCGGAGGTATTTCTGTATGACGTAGCCCTTGAGCATCCCGATATTGCCAAAATGGTGGTGAACTATTGGGCAGGAAAAGCGAACAGAAATCCCCGGGTTATTGTCGAGTCGGCGCTTACTTTGGCAACAAGGAAACTGACGGAGCAGCCCAATGCTGATCGGCAGCAAACAGAGCAACTTTGTGCCTGTTTAAAGGGCTTTCTAAACAACTCGCCCTTTCAATCGACAGGCGATCAACAGCCTTTGGCGTATAGAAAGCACTAATCCCCTTACCAGCACAGCCTCCCTCCCACGCTCCGGAGGCTGTCACAAAATAGAGATCCAAAGCAGTTCTGGGAACTCACCCTATAATGTCTGGTTTTCTGTAAATTTGCTGGTAACACTTGGCTCTCTCTCTATGTAGCTCCTGATAATCGGGCTCAGCGGACTCTCTGCGAAACACCCTTTCGAACTCAGCGGTAAAAGCCTGTTGCGAACGATGGTAATGCTCCCTGGTGACATATCCCGAGTCCATGCAGGCTTTTATTTCTTCTAACTGAGCCTGTCGTCTGGCAAGATGGCCTGCGGCGAGTACTTCAGTAAACAGATCAGCAACGGTTTTGTCATCGGCCCCGTTGCGACGGACTACGTTGAGTTGTTCCAGCAGTTCATTCCGTTTATTTGCCCATTTGATCGGCTCGGCCCCCACGGTTTCTGCTACCTGGCTGGCTTCGGTCTGACACGCCTGCTGTTGACGGGCGCGCAGTTCAGCCTCAACCATGCTGTAGAAGTCGATATGATTGATCGCATCGCTGACGGTTCGCTCTTTGTCACCTGATGGAGGTCTCACAGGACAATCAGTTCCGGAAATGTCTGCGGGCTCATCCAGTGTCAGAGCTGCTATGGCATATTCATCTAACCTATCTAAAGTACCGTTGCCCTGGTGTATCTGGTTTGACTGAGTATTGGTAAAAAGATGAGGAAGGTCTGCCGTCTCCACAGTCATGCCATGATACGACTGTATTTGTTCACTAGCATCAGATGGTTTTGTTTGATCCGCTGAGTTTGATTGGCAAGGATAAGGTTTTAAAAAAGCAGCACTGAATTGAAGTAATTTATTTGAACTATCCATAGGAGTACTCTCTTGTTGAAAATTATTTAATGAACAAGTTAAGACCACTCTTCTATAAAAGTTATTTTTATTTTTAAAATGTCTGAAAATTCAAGGAACTGCATGACTATTTCTGTGTCCCACAGGCAGGTCGGGAAAATGAATTTCTTGTTTTCCACGACGAAATCCATTCGGGCTGGGTTCTGATTCTGTCGAAGAGCGCAGCCGGAAATCAGGAAGTTATTTCAGGACGATTCCTTAATTACAGCCTGGTAGACAATGATGATTCATCACGCCTTTACTCCCCCAATGCCGCCACAGGCCTATGAACGCGCTAATGGCTTTAATGGTCTGAGCAAAGCTGTCAGTGCCTTTGGCACGAGGTCGGTAGCACACGGCCCTCGTGTTGGCGATGCCGCCTGCGATCCTGCCAAACACATCGCCAGTGGTGACCCCGGGCGGGCAGAGCTGCTCAGGCAGATCTCAAAGGATGGCGGTGAGTCCGCTTTTCAGCGCCTGGTGGCAAGCCTGGAAGAGTCCGGGGCAGATGCTCCCAGTATCAGTGGCTGACAGCGGCGTTCGGCAGCCAAGATTTCCCGAAAATTGACAGAGGTAAATATGGCCGGGAGCCTTGACCAGGCACAGCGCTCCGACCAACTGACCGGTGGCGGTGATTTTGCCAGAGTGGGCAACCCTCAGCCGGGAGGTGTTCAGGCAAAAATGGCCAAAGATGGACAGGTGATGTACCGGTTTGCCTTAGACACCACCAAGAGTGCCGGGTTGCCCGAGCAGAACCTGGAGCTGAGCAACTGTTTTTATAGAGAAAATGGTCTGCCTTCGATGCCTGGGCTCAATCCTGAATTGTCGAAACTCACCGGTGAGCACAGTAATCTGTGCGCCGGGCTCAGCGAATCAATCTACTCCGGGTCCATGAGCATCAAGATCAAGGCCGACAAGCCGGTCAGTGCAACGGTTTTCCGGCTGGTGCCACACCATGATGGACGGTTGCACCGCAATGAAAATAATACCATGTCGTGTATACAGCCCGGGAGTTCGGCACGCACCTATCAATCGCTGGTGGACGATGGCATGGAGTTTGAGCAGGCTGGTCATTCACCCTTTACCATGAATATTGAGCCTCATGACGGCCAGCTCTATTTTACCGTCAAGGTGCGCGCTTCTTACGACGCGTTTGATGATAACAGCCCCTGTGACGCTCCTTTTGCCGGGGATGCCACGGTGTTCAATCGGGCCCTTTGCTGCGATGGCAATCAGGACGTCAAGTATATTTATGCAACGCCCTACTCCAGAGGCGAATGGCTGCATGTGGGTTTTGAAACTGAGTTAAATGATTTTTCCGACAAAGTGCCCGGTAACAGTGTGGTCAAGGTTTGGAAAGATGGCCAGTTGGTGGCAAAAACGTTCACCAGGGTCGGGAATAATAACCGGGTCTTATACGGTGGTGGCGGTTATCATGCCCAGTTTGGCATCGCTGATGGTTCTGATTCCATGGAGGTCAAGTTCAAGGGGGTGGATATTGCGCCTGCGTATCAGAGCAAGCTGACAGATACCCAACACTCCTTTCCTTTCTCCTATGCCTCGGGCGAGTGTGAACTCAACGGGCAGAACAAAGCCGAAGGGCCAGCCTCGTGCGAATCGACTATCTCTCCCACTGATCCGACAACTACAGTGGCAACGACCACCTCTCCCACTGAGCCGGCAACTACAGTGGCAACGATCACCCCGGCCGTTGATCCCGTAACCACGGCAACGACCACTTCTGTCACTGATCACGCAAAGACAACGGCAACGACAACGATAGCAACGGAAAGTGCGACAACAGCAAAGCCCTCATGCCACCAAGAACAAACCCCCACTGATGCCATTGCCGACATTGCCAACAAGTTTACCGCAGAGGTCGATACCCGGCATCTGGGGCGGCGGTTAAAGCGAATACTGATGTTTGGACCCAGAGATAATGTTCATAAGTTCTCCAAAGGGCAATACAAAAAAGTGGTCAAACAGTTGGAGCGTTTTCTCGACAGGATGGGGGTCGCTTCTTTCCGACAGGATTTCTCTTACGGCACCAGGAAACGCGATTTTCGCAGAACGTTTGATTTAAATTCTGCGACCCCAAAATCTGCCCTGGATAAAGGCTGTAATCCGGCGAACAATAACAGCTGTAATCTATGCGCCCTGATTCCCGGCAAATCCAGTAACGTTGTGGTGGCTGGTGCTCATCTGGATACTGTCTGGCAAAGTCCTGGTGCCAATGACAATGGCTCCAGTGTTGTGGCGCTTCTGGAAGCGATTCGGATTTTCAAAAAGTCCGGACTAAAGCCCAATAACCCGGTGCTCTTTTGTTTCTGGGGCAGTGAAGAGCAATCACCGCGCAACTACGACAGTCGCCGTACTAGCAGTGGTCTTGCCTTTGGGTCCCATTACTTTTTGCACAATGAGGGGTACAAAGATGTGATGGGGAACCTGACCGCACAAGATCCTTGCCATCAGCAAGCGGACCCGTTTCGTATTGAATGCTATCTGAACCTGGAGATGGTGGGCACCAGAGCGGATCACAAATGGGATGTACATTCAGAATTCCTCACCATCAGCGATCCTGAAAAAGCCATCTCAGGGACAAGCCCCAGGGGTACCGGACAGCTGACAGAGCTGTACGTCGATTATCTCAAGGACCGTGGCTTGTCCTATTACCGGGATGAGCCAAGCCCGGGCGTTACCGATGTCGGTGCGTTTTACAAAAACAATATACCGGCGGTGACCGTCACTACCGGGAAAGATGCATTCTACTTTCACCGGCCGGGCGATAAATTTGACGCAATTGACCTTGATGTGATTTCAAATGCCACTCAAGCCGTTGTTCATACCCTGGCAACACTGTCGTTTGGGGAGGGGCTAAACATCACCCGGACCTGAGGTTCGGGTGAATTTCAACACACCCCACCTTCATCATGTTCTGCTGCGATCCGGGTTATGATGTCCTCAAGGCTACAGGTTGACCAAACTTTCCAGAAACAGATGGCTGTCCCGATTTCTGGTCTGGAAATCGCTGAGCTTAAACAATCTCTCGATCTGCCGGACCATGTCAGTACAACGGTGACAACATCGATAGCCGAAACACCTGCGGTAGCCGAAACACCAGCGGCATTACAGTTTATGGTGAACGCGTTCAACCAACCGCCGGTCTTGCCTGATGATGTCGGCGATAATGAAAAAACCATCCTGACGGTATTGCAGCACTATTACCGCCGTCCCGGACCGGAACGGGTAATCCAGAGCCTTGGCAGAAAGACCATTCCAACCGTGTGGAAACCCTTGCACAGCTGCAGTCATGTCCTGCGGGCCAGGAATAATGGGCAGTGGTATATGGAATTGCTGGAGAAATTTGAGCAGCGTTACCTTAGCCCGGAAGAAAAAGAACTCCTGTCCCTGGCGATTATCTATCATGACGCTGCTGCCGAGGATGTCGGCAAATCAGCGGAAGAAACAAGGTCTGCTTATTACTTCACAAGGGACCTGGCCCGGCACTATCCGAAACAGCTGTTGGATACTATGGCCCTGGCAATGGCCAGCAAGGAAAATGATGTCAATGGTAAAGATGAGCAGGGCCTGCCTGAGGACCTGCGCTGGTATCTGCGCATATTACGCTTTGCGGATCGTATGGATATTATCCGTGTTTTCGGGGTTGGTGCTGAGTTTCCCAGAGTGATGAAGGCTCAACCCTGGAGTTTTGATGCTACACGTCTGGACCTGCCGCCGCAGTTGCCCTGTGATTTTACCTCCGGGTCTGGCAACAAGACTGAATTTCAACGGCACCTGGAAGCCGCCATGCATGGTGCGGCTGATCTGGTGCAGGTAACCGGGAAGCCCGACGATCAGCGCAAAAGAAAATATACCGAAGTTTACGGTCTGTTCAATGGCGCAAAGATCTCCGGGCGCTTTGAATGGACAGCTGAGCCAGTGCAGAGAATGAAACGCTTTATTGATGACAATGTGCGGCGCAAAATTGCTCAGCAGGCCGGAATTATTGTCTGTTCAGACCCCGGGCATCAAGCCTGCAGGTCTGATCAGAAAAAGGGGGGCACTTATGGTATTCATAACAGTTGGCATGACCTCCGGCAGGTGGTGATTCCACAGAGAATGACGCTGTTGGAAAAGATGCAATACGAACACGACCCGTCGCTGCTGAGCCCGGCAACACAGCAAGCATTGAAGCAAGAGGTGCAGCGGTTGAAGCGCCGGGGGTTACAAATGAATACTGGCACCTTGACGCAAGAAACGCTGGCTTCTCCGGATGCCCTGAGGGTGCTGAAAAAGCGGGGTATTGACGTGATCAGTGAGACGCGTCCCTACTTTACTGACGATGATCGCCAGCAAGAGAAAGTTATGCTGGTGCCGGGAAAAAAAGCAAAGCTTGAGGTTGAAGGCTTAACCCCGTTGCTGGCTGGGAGCTTGGTAAAGATACTGGTAGCCGGGAGTGTGAGGTAGAAATGCCTGTGGCGGTGTGCGGGGCTATCGGGATTGCCGGGTATTGCTACAGGTGTTGGTTCATTGGCTGTGGGAGTGTCCGGCATCAGTGAGGCCCGGTCCACCGGAGTAGAAAAAACATTGATAGTTTGTCATTGTGGCAGTGTTGGCAAACGGTTGCTCCGTTGATGCCGGGGGGCTCTGTTAGTGGTACTTTTGACGTATTTAGCGTGTTTTGCATGGATTAAATCCCGAAAGAGTCGCTGCACAGGGTTATAGTCAACCCTTCGGGGTTTGGCAGAAAATTTGGGTTAAGGCTGAAATTCAGAAAATTTATTGTTTATTTCCCTGTTTATTCTTTTATGACGATTCTTTTGATGCCAGCGGTATATCTGCTTCACTATTTTTCAAAGAACCGATATCTTCCCGTTCACTCTTTTCTTTAGCTAATAATGCCTTAAGGTTTTTGTGATATTCACTGAGAGTTATACCTTTTCCGGTACTGCGTAAACCTTCCCTTTTAATAGACGACACTTCCAAAGTATTTTTATTTTTATTTTTATCACGCAGGATAGAGCATGCTTCTTTAATAATTTCACCAGGGGTGTTATCGTAACCCAGTCTTGTTTCTTTAAGATGTGAAAATTGTCTAACGCTGTTTCCAAGCTCCTGTATCCCTGAATCGATTTGTTTCTGCATTCTTTTTTTTCTATCTTTTTCTAATTTTATTCGTTCCTGATGATTCAGGTTGGCGCGTGGTCTTTTTGCTTTTGGCTTTGCTGCCCGGAGCAGTGATTCTTTATCACCATCAATTAACCGAGCTGCCAGTTGTAGAACCTTTCCGACAGGACACTCAATGTTGTTCAGTGGTTTTATACCCATGGCCTGACTCACTTCGCTGCTTAATTTTGTTACATCAATCTGGCCTCTCTTAACTTGAAGATCAGCAACAGGAATCGATTCACCTGAAGTACGCATTTTTTTCAGAGGAGGAGGGCCATTCAGGTTTTCCAGAACCCGGCTTGATGAATTTGAAGAACTTGCTTTAGTTTTTTTCTGCTGTGCCTGGTATTGAGCAAAATTTTCTTCAAATGCCTTCTTAATGTGCTTTTCAGTGGTTTCTGCCAGCATTTTATCGGTATGTTCGCGAAGTTGCTGTTTTGCTTCCTCCAGCCTGGTTTCCAATGATGACCTGATTGCTTCTGAAACCGATTCTACAAGACGGGTTTGCATGCCTGGAATAGTTGCTGTTATGGATGATGAAACAACTTGATTTATTTGTTGCTGTAATTCAGGGACCATAGCTTTGACAGCATTGGTTACCTCTCTTTTGATTTGTTCCCCCAGTAGTTCCTGCATTACTTTAGGCATTATAGTATTGACCGTGCTGGTTATCTGCGTTTTAAGCTGAGGAATGACGCTGTTAGAAATGGCTTGTGCTACAGATGACAATAGCCGCGGGGATTTTCTTGCAGGGTTGCGGGGGGGCACCGCTGATGCATCGGGGTTACCGATATTCAGGGTCGGTCTGAAGGTCAAAGCGGGACTCGCTGGTGCACTTGACACTGCAGCATTGAGCCGCGCAACCAGAGGGTGGTTTGGAGGCAGAGGCAGCTGAAGCGAAACCCGGGAAACCTGTTGGGGCAGATTAGCCTCTACAGGGGGGGGTGAGAAATGAGCCAGTCGTTGACTTGGTAAACGGGGAGCCGTTGCTTTTGGAGAGGCGTCTGGCATTAATGGGGGACGATTGGATCTGATGAATACACCGGACGACAATAAAGGGTCCTGACTATCAGGGCGCAGGCCGGAAACTGGTTGTGATGGCAAAAATGACGCACTTTGATCTGGGCAACTGAATGGATACCCTGGGGAACACTGTGAATTTGGACTATACGGTATCCCGGCAATCGTCAGCATGGGGGGCGTTTCTTTACGGAGCTGGGGGTGATTCGTGAATTGCCTGTCATCCGCAGGGGTGGAATGCATTAACGGATTCATATTGCAGTGTGTTGTCTCTGTTGCGCTGATATTCCTTTGTTGTAATTGAGTAGTGATACTCTGCCCTGGCACCATTGGCATTGGTCCAGACTGACATAAACCCGGAGTTGGCGTATTGAAAACACCGGTCTGGGTTGGACCTGTGATTAAAGTACTTTCTCCTCTGTTAAAATGTAAAGAAGGAGGAAAACCATTGCTCATTGATTTATGAGAATTAAACATGTCCTGAAACTACCCTGAATTTGTAATAGTACCTTAATATTAAGACCTTTTAATTAACTATAAGTTCAAAACTGTATTTGCCATTAAAACTGAATGATGAGCACCGCTTCCAGCTCTGAAAGCGGCAGGTTTTGAGGCTCTGAGTAGTTGGTTAACTATTTATACTGGCTGATGGGCAGAGCCGGTTTTCACATGGGTAAAATAGAGTGGCAAGCCAACCAGAAACAGGCCACCAAACAGGTTACCCAGTGCGGTTGGCAGTTCATTCCAGATCAGGTACTCCGACACCGTGAAATCACCGCCCATAATCATGGAGAAGGGGAACAGGAACATATTGACAATGGAATGCTCGAAGCCCATGAAAAAGAACAGCATGATGGGCATCCACATGGCCATCATCTTACTGGTCGCTGAGGTGGAGATCATGGCACCAACAACACCCATGGATACCATCCAGTTGCAGAGCATGCCCCGGATAAAAATAGTGATCCAGCCTGAAACACCATGTTCTTTATAACCGACGGTGCGTGACTCACCGATGCTGCTGACCTTTTCTGCAATAGCCCCTCCGTCAATGCTATAGCCGTAAGTGAGGATAAATGACATAAAGAAAGCAACCGTCAGTGCACCCGCAAAGTTGCCAACAAATACCATTCCCCAGTTTCTAAAAACCCGTTGTGCTGTAACACCCGGACGCTTATCCAGATAAGCCAACGGCACCAGGGTAAATACACCCGTTAAAAGATCAAACTTCATCAGATACAACATAATGAAGCCCACCGGAAACAGCATGGCACCGACCAGCGGTGAACCGGTTTTAATGGTCACGGTGATAGCAAACATTGCCGCCAGTGCCAGGATAGCCCCTGCCATAAATGCACGGATCAGGGTGTCTTTATTGGACATGAACACTTTGGACTCTCCAGAGTCCACCATTTTGGTCACAAACTCGCTGGGCTCTAAGTAAGCCATAAATCCCTTTCCTTGAGGTCAGTTAATAGATATTCCATTGATGCTTCAGCAAAGTTAGTGCCAAGGTTTTTTAAATTGATAATTCAATTATTTATAGAAAAAAAACGATGCTTGTAAGGCGTTATTCTATGCGGGTAAGCCGGAAATCGGGGATATCTGCACTGCAACGATACACACCAGAGCAGATATTCATGGATTCATGACTCCATAATGCGCAGTGCTTATTGGGTTAAACAGGTATCAATACCGTTAACTATTATCAGCATTAACCAGTTCCATACTGATACTGTCGTTTTTTTAGCCTGGCCAGATGGGATAACACACCATGAATATTGTCGTGTACAGTGGCAATTGTCGTATCCGTTCACTAGCCTGATCGTTCAAGTTAAAAGTGCCTGTGTGCCGTGAAAATGCTGACGGTAACGTCTAATGATGTAAGACAGGAGCGAGCTGACTAATATGATTCCGGCCAAGATCACGTCATCCAATCCCGTTTCCTCTCATGACGTTAGCAGCAAAGGTAAGCAGGTGGCTGCCGACGAACCGGATCTGAAAGTCTGGCAAGAAGGATGTGCGTCAAAAGCCCGGAAAAATAACAAAAAGAAGAGGCGTTCAGGTGCTTCTGATAAGCCTTTTTCAGGTGCATCCCGATACCTGGACAACCCGGACTATCATGCCGTCCAGGAGCAGCAGGCCAGGCCCGATAAGGGCCTGAAGTCCCGTCATTGCCAGCGCTCAACCAAGACAGCTGCATCACCTGATGTCACTGCCAGAGGCCGTGATTCTTCTGATTTTCAGCTAGCTGCCCGACCAGAGTTGAGCAAAGCGAATTTGACGCGTGCGGAGTTCAGGCCTCGATATAAGACGCCATTGGTTGATATCGGAGCCAATCTCGTCGGACACAGGTTTGATGACTTGTCCCGGGTTATTGCCGATGCTTTCCGGTCAGGCGTAGGTCGCATCATGATAACGGGCACTTCTATTTCTTTATCAAAAGAGGCGCAGAGAGCAGTGGGTAAATGGCTGAAGCAATCTCCGCATTCTACCAGAGCCACTGGAGCCTGTGCGTCTGCCGATTCCTCCCGATGCTCTTTGTATTACACAGTGGGATGCCATCCACACAAAGCCAGTAATTTTAAGCAAGATGGTGGCATGCCGGAAATGGAAAAAATAATTGCACGGGGTGGCAACCACTGTATTGCAGTAGGGGAGTGTGGATTGGACTTTGTGCGAGAGTGGTCTCCCAAAAATGTCCAAAGAGACGTGTTCAGGGAGCAGTTGGAGCTTGCGGTAAAACTGAAAAAACCGCTGTTTTTGCATGAGCGGGGTGCCCATAAGCAATTCATTGAAATTCTGACAGACCACATAAATCAACTGCCTTCTCCAGCCATGGCCTGCGTTCATTGCTTCACCGGTAACAGTGAGCAGCTGCAGGCCTATCTTGATCTGGGCTGTTCCATCGGGATTACCGGTTGGATCGGCAACACGCGTAATAAAGATCTGGTGGGTGCGCTGCGCTCTGTCGGTTGGGAGGCTCTGCGTGACCGGCTGATGGTTGAGACCGATGCACCGTTTTTAAAACCTTATCTGGTTATGCCCCGACAGCCAGATCACCGCAGTGGTGGTCGTGGCAAAGGACAAAGTGATAATGAACCGGCCAATCTGCCCTATGTGATCCATGCGCTGAGCCAGGTGCTGGGTGTGGATGGAGAAGAGATTGCTGCTGCAACCACAGAAAATGCCCGCCGGATATTCTCAATCGTCGATTGACGCAGCGTCAGTAAATAACTGGTTAAAATAATTGAGCAATAATCAATAGGTGCAGGAGTTATTTATGCTTAGTGGAATTATCATTAATAATGATATTGGCCATCAATATAATTTTCAGCCGTTAAACCTTGAAAACCCGGTTCAAGGCGTAAGAGTTACATGTCTTTTTAATTCAAAACAAGTTGGTAAAGTAGAACTGAGACCACAAAATATAAAAACTAATCGACCAAGTAGCATTCATCCTGATTGTTTTTGTGCTGCCTATGGAATTTACAAAGACTTGCAAGACAGAGGCATAAAACCTGACAACATTACCCTTTATGGAGAAAACTGTTCTTTCTTTTCTATATATGAAGGTAATTTTATTTATAATAAGATCATCAAAGAATTATATTTGCCCGCATTATTTTCATCACCGGACTTTGATGTAGTCACTTCTCCCAATGGGAAGTATAAGACTGTCTGGAATAACAAAGCCTCACCTTAAACTTGCAAGATGATCAATTGGCCCGATTTATCACTGCAATAGCTGACAAATAGATACGCTGTCAATGTGAGCCAAACAAGGCAACGGAACGCAAAGTGTCACGTATAAATACCGGTTTAATCATTCTTCAAACAGCGTATGTTGGGTCACAATTTTCAAGCATACAGGCTTCTGGTTAAGTCGTGCCCGATATACAGAGAACAGAAGACGAGTTGGTATCCCCGGCAAGGCGGGCTTTTTTCCGGCGTTTCGCCCCTGAACCCGAGCAGGTGATCCCCAATAGCCGCTACCCACGGCCGCCATGGGCAGTAGATAACACACTATTTCTGGCACTATGTACCCAGTGTGATCAGTGCATTGAGCAATGCCCAATGCGAGTGCTGGGACAATCCGATGAGCAAGAAGAGATTCTTTCTGGTCGTCCTGTAATGGACCTTTCTTACGGTCGTTGTGACTTTTGTGGACAGTGCGTTGATGCCTGCCCATCGGGAGCCTTGAGCCGTGAACAAGGGAAAAAGCGGCAGGTGATTCCCCAACTTGCTGGCAGTTGCCAGGCAGAACTGGGGATGTACTGTAACCTCTGTGAGGAAAGCTGCCCTGAACAGGCAATCAGCTTTGCTGCGGATAATAAGCCGGTGATAGACCTCAGTTTCTGCAGTGGCTGCGGCGAGTGTGCTCTGGACTGCTACAGTCGTGTATTGGTAATGGCCAAAGCCTCCTAACGCCCCCTCAAAAACAACTTATCCAATTGATCCATGGTGAGCATGGTCCAGGTTGGACGACCATGGTTGCATTGTCCGCTGCGCTCTGTCTGCTCCATATCCCGAAGCAGGGCGTTCATCTCTTCAATGGACAGTTTTCTGTTGGCCCGCACCGACCCATGACAGGCCATGGTGGCCAGTATTTCATTGATATGGGCTTCAATGCGGTCGCTGGTACCGTGTTGCATCAAGTCTGAGAGTACATCTCTCAATAGCTTCTCAACATCAGCATTCTGCAGCATCACCGGTATCTGACGCACCAGCAGAGTTTCCGGCCCCATCCGCTCCAGGGTCAGTCCCAGACGGGAAAAGTATTCGCTGTTTTCTTCTGCGCAGTCTGCCTCACGTTCACTCACCGATACGGATTTAGGTACCAGCAATGGTTGGGCACGAATCCCTTGCTCCTGATAGGACTGCTTCATGCGCTCATAGGTAATCCGTTCGTGAGCGGCATGCATATCCACCAGAATCATCCCCTGGTCATTTTCCGAGAGAATATATATTCCTTTCAGCTGGGCAATGGCATAGCCAAGAGGCGGTGCCAGAGAATCATGTTCCGGCAACGGCTGCGTCGGCACCTGAGCGGAAAATGCTACGCCTGGTTCCTGTACCGCATGGTCACCCACAGCTTTAGCCTGACTGGCATTTACAGGCTCTGCAGAGGTGGCATATAGCTGGCTATAGGCTTCTATCTGTCGTTTAACCTGCCCGGGCGATGGCGCTTCTGATAAAGCAGGGCGACGGTCATGATTGCCACTACCGCCGGGGCTTTGATTGGCATAATGCACGGAACTGCCGGATGCTGTCGGGGTGGTTGCAAGCTGGATGGCTTCCTGCCCCTGAAACTCACCGGCATCAATACCCGATGCCGGGGGTTGAGGCGGATTGGTCAAAACCGTGGGTGGTAGCTGATCTTCCGGGCGAACTTCACCCAGGGCACGATTTAAAGTACTGAACAGAAAGTTATGAACCGTTCTGCCATCCCGAAAACGGACTTCATGTTTGGTAGGATGCACATTGACATCCACCATGGCCGGATCTAACTCCAGGTAGAGGACGAATGTCGGATGACGCCCGCTGTAAAGTACATCACGGTAGGCCTGACGAACAGCGTGAGCCACCAGCTTATCCCGAATAACACGACCATTAACGAAGAAGTACTGCAGATCAGCGCTGGCTCTGGAGAACGTAGGCAGCCCAACCCAGCCGTACAGTTTCAGGCCAGAGGCGGCAACATCAATAATGACCGCATGTTCAATAAATTTGGGACTGCAAAGTGCAGCTACCCGGCGGTCTTTTTCCGCCTGGGTCACCGCAGGACGAAGCTGATGGACACTGCGCTGATTGTGGCGAAGGGTAAAGCCCACATCAAAGCGGGACAGAGCCAGGCGCTTAACCACCTCTTCAAGGTGAGAAAATTCGGTCTTTTCAGTACGGAGAAACTTGCGGCGGGCCGGCGTATTAAAAAACAGGTCTTTGACTTCTATGGTGGTTCCCACCGGATGCGGAGCGGGCATAACCTGCGCTTCCATATCCCGCCCTTCCACTCTGGCCTGCCAGCCTGACGCCTGTTCTGCCACATTAGACGTCAGGGTGAGTCTGGAAACTGAGCTGATGGAGGCAAGTGCCTCCCCGCGAAAGCCGAGGGTAGCCACACCTTCCAGGTCTTCCAGTTCAGATATCTTACTGGTGGCGTGGCGGGAGAGTGCCAGTGCTAACTCATCCCTGGGTATGCCATGACCATCGTCACGGATACGGATCAATTTGACACCGCCATTTTCCACTTCAACCGTCAGACGCCTGGCACCGGCATCAATACTGTTTTCCAGCAGTTCTTTGACGACTGAAGCCGGACGTTCCACCACCTCACCGGCAGCGATCTGGTTAGCCAGTCGGTTATCAAGAAGACGAATGGGTTTCATGGTCAATTATTGGGTCCAATAAGAGTTCTCAGGCCAGCTCAATGTAACAATATCGGGAGGAAGTTTCTCCGGTTTTTACCATAGAATAACGAGTTTTGATCAACATTATCAGTTAAAGCAGACTCTTTACATGTTTACTATCAGCACGACGCTGGGGGGATATACACAATGACCGTTCGCAACTCGCAGATCACTCTATGCAACAGGTACCGGCGGATAGCGTACGGACCAAACCATCCGGACAAAAAAACAAATAAAGGACACCCAAAAAAAAAGAAATAGGAAGTACCCAAATAATACCCAAATAAAGGACACCCAATACCCAAATAAAGGACACCCAAAAAAAAAGAAATAGGAAGTACCCAAATAAAGAAATAAAGCCAAGAAATAAAGGACACCCAACAGAAGAGAACAGAAATAAAGGACGCCCAGAGATAAAAATGAACGAGAAATAAAGGACACCCAACAGAACAGAAATAAAAACAGAAATAAAGGACACCCAGAGAAACAAAGAAAAGACAGAAATAAAGCAGAAATAAAGGATACCCAACAGAGGAAACAGAAATAAAGGACACCCAGAGAAACAAAGAAAAGACAGAAATAAACAGAAATAAAGGACACCCAGAGAAACAAAGAAATAAAGGACACCCAAAGGAGCAAAGGAAATGGAGGAAATAAAAGGGTGAAAGTCTCATACTGAGCACAACTACAGACCCTGGAGCATAGAATTTATGTCCCGGAGCCAAAATACCCGAACAAGAAAGGCGACCAAACGCAGCTATGATTTTCATGTGACAAAAGAATCATCTGCGAGAGGCCCCCCCCATGGAAGTATGTCAGCCACTGACCATTCCCGCTAGTAGTTACTGCCCTGCAATCGAGACGCTGCAACATCGGTTATCTCTTCTTCGCCAGTCATGCCAAGGGCTCCACTGGGAGGATTACG